>CANRFR010000023.1 GCA_947629945.1 uncultured Clostridia bacterium
CGCTTTCCAAAAAATAACAAAAATTTGAAAATCCTTGGATTTCGCTTCAAAATTGCTTTTTAATCAGCGTTTCCCTAGCTTTATTTTAGTACTAATTTGGCATTGACAAAGTACCGATTATGATTTATAATAAAAATAGGTAGTTTTTAATTGAATAATTTTAAATTTTGGAGGTATTTATGAAGTATAAAAGATTACTGTGCGGAATAACCGCCGCCGTTGTGAGCGCGAGCGCTCTTTCGGCTTTTGCAGCCGCTTCAACATCGGAGCCGGAAAGCACTCAAAACATAGAAGTGTCCGGTGAGTTTGTCAGCGGCGATCTCAAATATGAGGTGATTGGCGAGAACAAGGACGCTGTTAGGATCACCGGGTATATCGGCAAGGGCGGCGATGTGGTTATCCCGAACGAAATAGACGGCAAGCCCGTTACCACATTAAGCGTTTTGTCAAATGTGAGTTATAATAACGGCAAGACGGACTATTCGGGCGAAAAAATAACAAGTTTGACGATTCCGGAAAACGTTACCGAAATAGCGGTCAATGATTATTCGTGGGGATCGTCGGGTTTGCCGAACCTCAAGAGCATAAAGGTCGATAAAAACAACAAGAATTATTCCTCCGATGAGCAGGGAGTTTTGTATAACAAGGACAAGACCAATTTGATTTTATGTCCCGTTGCGCTTGCTAACTTAACGATCCCGGAAAGCGTTGTTGAAATAGGCACCGTTGCCTCCAAGGAAACTTTACAAGAATTCGGATATAGGGATTATAACCGCGATTTACTAAACCTCAGAGAATTGCAAAGTATTAAGGTCGATGAAAAAAACAAGAATTTTTCGACCGATGAACAGGGCATTTTGTATAACAAGGACAAAACGCAGCTTATCGTTTGCACGGGCACGCCCGAAACCGTCACAATTCCCGCTTCGGTGACTTCGATGTATTTTGTGAACGAGTATTTTTCATTTGAAAAAGACAGCGAGCTTGTTTCGATAAACGTCGACCCCAAAAACAAAAAGTATTTTTCCGTAGACGGCATTTTGTACGGGAAAGCGACCGAGGATTCCGATTATCACAAAAACGGCGACGTTTATCTCGCAATGTATCCGCCCGAGAAGAAAGACGCTGTCTATAAAATCCCCGAAACGGTAAACGACTGCAGTAACTATATTTACAATTCCTATATCACTTCTATAGAGATCCACGCCGAATGTAAATATTCCGATCGTAATATTTCGGGGCTTCATTGCCCTAACTTGGCTTCGTTCAGCGTAGCCGAGGGCAATCCCCATGTATATGCGGAGGATGGCGCTCTGTTTCAGAATGATTTCTTTGAGGATGACAGGTATCGCCCTGTAGATTACGACGAATATAGGGGAAAACCTGCTCTTATATCCTTGCCTTCTAAAAAGACCGGAGAATATGCAATACCCGAGGGCGTAGTGTTAATTGGTGCCTTTCGTGGAGGCGGTCCGCTGGATACTACTTTCCCGGTTGGATTTGTGTATGGTAATGTTTATCGTGATTTAAATATTACTTCGCTGATATTGCCAGACGATTTAATGACACATCACTCTGATTTTATTCAGTCTTCCATAAAGCTTAAATCGGTGACGATACCAAAAGGCATAGAAAAGTTTTTGGACAGACAATTTGCTGATTGCACTGCTCTTTCCGACATAAATTACGGCGGCACAATGGCAGAATGGAAGGAGTTTACATCCACGGACGAGGAATACGGCGGGACATGGAACGGAACAGTTGAATATGGCAATTATCCGGATTACAAATATTTCTCCCCCACTATCCACTGCACAGACGGTGATATACCCGCAAACGGAGACGTTCCCGCGCCCGATTATACGCCGACTGCGCCCTCCGAGGGAATGAAGACATATAAGCCCTCGATTTCCGCAGACGGCGCGGACGAGGACACGAAAAACGTTCTCGGCGGAATTACCGCAACAGACTATGACGGCAACGCTTTCGATGAGGACGTATTTATGAGCGCAACAGCGGGCAAGAAAACCGATTATTCGCTCAGCTTTGACATCACTTTCACCAAGGACGGCGAAGAGGTTCAGCCAAAAACAAACACGGGTGTAACTGTCAAAGTTCCCGTTCCCGAATTCCTTAAAAATTGCACAAATATTTGGGTTTATCACGTGAATGATAAGGGCGAGAAAGAAAATGTGTCTGCAAGGGTTGAAGACGGCTATGTAATATTCTACGCTTCCCGTTTCAGCGAGTATATTTTGTCCTCAAAGTCGCTTGACGAGCCTGTAAGTGATCCCGTGAGCAGCACGCCGAGCGCGGACGACACAACTTTCGACGCGCCCTCAAACAGCACGCCAAGCAAGACCGACCCCGGCGCGACCGATACCGACAGCTCTCCCGAGACAAACGATACTAACACTTCCGTAGAAGCCCCTAACAAGGGCAATCCCAACACGGGAGTGGCTATGGCAATAGCTCCCATTGGGCTTGCGGCGGCGTTCGCGGCTGTGGCGTTTAAGAAAAAACGTTAATATTTCCCTCTTAATACATATGATTTTGCGCTCCGAGGTTCGGGGCGCGTTTTTTCGCAAAAAATATCGGGAAAATTTTGTAAAACTACTTGCATTTTTTTGGAGTATGTGATATAATGTATTTGTAAAACTATATAAGGACGGTGGCGCGGTTGACTTACAAAGAAAGCTTTATAAAGTTTATGGCGGAGAGCGGAGTGTTGAAGTTCGGCGAGTTTACGCTGAAAAGCGGACGTGTGGCTCCGTATTTCATAAACTGCGGAAATTATAAAACGGGAGCGCAGTTGGCGAAGCTCGGCGAGTATTACGCAGAGTGCATAAATGAACACGGTTTGAAGCCGCAGACGCTGTTCGGTCCGGCTTATAAGGGAATACCTCTTTCGGTGGCGGCGAGCGTCGCTCTTTATAATAAGTACGGCGTTGACTGCAACTATTGTTTCGACAGAAAAGAGGTCAAGGATCACGGCGAGGGCGGTATGTTTGTTGGAAAAACTCTTGAGGACGGCGAAAAGGTCGTTATCATCGAGGACGTTATGACAAGCGGAAAGGCTCTCAGAGAGGTTCTTCCCAAACTCCAAGGCGCGGCGAAGATCAATATCGAGGGCATGATAATCACCGTAGACCGTATGGAAAAGGGGTTGGAAACGAATAAGTCCGCCGTTCAAGAGGTCAAGGACGAGTTCGGCGTGAACGTTTATTCGATAGTGAACATCAACGATATCATTGAAGCGCTCGAAAACGGCGTTGTCGAGGGCAAAGAGTACGTTGATAAAATGAAAGAGTACAGAAGCAAATACGGCGCGTAACGGTTACGCTTATAAATATTTTAAGAAAGGATGATATTTTATGACAGTAGGAAACAGCGCAAGATTGCAAATAAGTATGGCACAAGCTCAAACGAAGTACGGCAGTTCGCTTGACGCACTTCAGACCTCATACCTTTCGGGTAATAAATTCAACAGGTACGGCGTTAAGAACACTAAGGCAACACAAACGCTTGACGAACTGTTGAAGAGCGACAAGCTTAAATATAAGGACAGCGAATACAGGAGCCAATTCAGCGACCTTTACAAGAGTATTTACGGTGCTTCCGATGACAGTTCCGACGACACGACAGCCTCCGCGCAGTCGATAAAGACGGCGAGCGCTTCCGCCGGCAACGCTGCGGAAAGCATAAAATCTTTTGCCAACGGTTTGAAATACGGCGGCGAGGTCGATGTTGATACATACAAGACTCAGGCGCAGAATTTTGTCGACAGCTACAATGCTATGGTTGACAAGGTTGGCAACTCCGACAACCAAAGGGTGCTCCAAAAGGGCGTTCTTATGGTAAACACGGGTAAGGTTTACTCCAGCTCTCTTAAGCGCGCGGGAATTACCGTCGGCGCGGACAACAAGCTCTCGTTGAACAGCGATCTTTCAGATGTTAAAGCGACAGATATCAAAACCGCTTTCGGCGACCGCGGCTTCTCGGACAAAGTAAGAGAAAAGGCGGCGCAGATCAATACGTTGACGGGCGGCAACGGAATGTTCGCGGCGAATTCTCTGGTGAACTCTTCTTCGAGCGGAAAGCCCGGTATAGTTGCGTTCGAGGACAATTCGGGAACTCTTAAACAGCTTACCGACACGGTTCGCGATATGGCGACCTCTGTCAAGAGTTACGTTCAAGGGTTGGGTACCGAGGATAAGGCTTACTCTCCGCAGGACTACACGAAAGCGGCAAAGGGTTTGGTGGACAGCTACAACAGTCTTGTAGAGGCGGCGCTCAAGAGCGACAAATCTTCCATACGCAATAAGGGCGAGACTCTTCGCGGCACCGCGAACGCTTACAAATACTCGCTGGAGCGCGCGGGTATCGTTGTCGGCAAAGACGGAAAGCTCTCGCTTGCCGATGAAAACAAGCTTGCTAAGCTTACCGACAAGGACGTTAAATATTCTTTCGCGAACGGCGGTTTCCTTGATAAGGTGAACGACAAGGCAAGCCAAATCAAGGCGCTGGCAAGTTCCGCGTCTTCGATGGGTTACAACTCCGATAGAACTGCGAACTACGCTTACAATTCGGGCGCACTGTTCGCTGTTTACGCGTGATATTTATTCTATATAATCAAAGCGGCTTCGTCAAACAGACGAAGCCGCTTATCATTTATTTGGCGGTAACGCTACACGATGTTGCTGATCCATACGCCCTTTTTAATAAGTATGTAGCCAATGCAGACCTTAATAAGATCGGCGGCTTGAATAATGGCGTAGATGGCAAGAATGGGCAGCGGCGAGAATTCACACAGCAAAAATGCCGCGGGTACGGATATCACCCAAGAGAAAACGCTGTCGAAAAGGAACGTAACAAGCGTTTTTCCGCCGCTTCGGAGCGTGAAGTAAAGCGCGTTCAAAAAGCCTTGCACCGGGAAGAACAGCGCGGTTATGATTATGAAGTTCGTGGCGTAGGAGCGCACAGCTTCGGTGGTTTGGTAAAGATTTGGAAAAATTCCCGAAATGGAAACCAAGATTACCGTTAAAATAAGCGAGATACCTCCCGTGAACCACATCAGCTTGAACGACTCCTCTTTCGCTTGCTCATAACGTTTCGCGCCGAGCGTTTGACCGATAAGTATGCCGACAGCGTTTCCCATTGCGATAAACACAACGTTCAGTAAATTGCACAGCGCGTTCGAGATGTTCAGTCCCGCTACGATATCCAGTCCGCGTTTGGAGTAGCACTGCGTCAGCACCGCTATCGCCCCCGCCCACATAAACTCGTTAAAGAAAATGGGCAAGGTCTTTGTCAGCATTTTTCCCGCGATATCTTTTGGTACAAGCAATGTTTTGTAAAGACCGATGAGAAACTCGTGATTTTTTCGAGCCGCAAAAGCCCAAATCAACACGATCAGCATTTCGACAAATCTCGCCATAACGGTAGCGATAGCCGCGCCGCGCACTCCAAGTTTAGGAAATCCGAGCTTTCCGTAGATCAACAACCAGTTGAACGCTATATCAACAAAAACGCTTGCCACTCCCGCTATCATCGGTTTGAGCGAATTTCCCGTTTCCCGCAGACTGCTCGCGTAGATCTGAGTTATCACAAACGGCGGCAATCCCCACAACATTATTCCAAGGTACTCTTTGGCAAGCGACATTGTAAGCACGGGGTCGATATCGGCGCTCTTACCTTTGAGATACAACCCTATAAGCCATTCGCCGCCGAATATAAACGCGCAAAGTCCCGCCGCCAATACGGCAAGACTTATCAGGTGTTTTATTCGTACAGCCGCGCGAAATCCCTCGGTGTTTTTTTGACCGTAATACTGTGCTCCGTAGATTCCGGGTCCCGACAATCCGCCGAAAATTCCCAGATTAAACACGAAAATAAGCTGTCCGACTATCGAGACCGCCGTGATAGCTTCGGTATTCAAACTCCCCACCATCACGTTATCCACTAAGCCCACGGCGTTTGTTATGCCGTTTTGTATCATCATTGGCACTGCCAGCGTCAATGCACGTTTGAATATTTCTCTGTTTCTCATAATATCACCAATTTTTATGTAATCGTGCCATTCGCAAAACGCTTTTAGCACAGTTACTCTATTATACAACAAAAAAACGGATTTGTCAACAAAAATCAGGAAGATTTTGATATACCCCTTGACAAACGTGAAAATATCTGTTATAATAATATAGTTAGTGTAACGCAAATTTACATTACACCTCAAAGTGTGATGTAAATATTGAAAAGTTCCCATTTGAGGAATAACTTATGAACGAAAATATTGTATTGCTGCTGGATATCTACGGCGAACTTTTGCCGAAAAGCCAGCAAACGGCACTTGATTTGAGATATAACGCGGATCTGTCGTTAGGAGAGATCGCGGAGGAAATGGGCGGCATCTCGCGGCAGTCGGTGAACGATTTTCTCAAAAAGGGCAAAAGCAGATTGGCGGAGCTTGAGGGAATCTTGGGAAACGCCGCAAGATTTCTACGGATATCCAAGGAACTGGATAATGTTAATTCGGAGCTTGACAAGGTTTCGGAAAGCTCCGAGAATTACGACCGTGCCGAGCGTATAAAAATATCGGTGGGTAAGATAAAAAAAGCGCTTAACAGTTGACAGCCGAGGCGCAGGGGTATACAAATAAAATAGCGTAATAATTTAATTCAGCATTGCGGCGGCGCATAAAATTTGCGAAAGCGAGCAGCATTGTCGCAGCGAAGCGAAGTAAGCGGTTCGCAAATTTTTTAAAGTAACTAAAATGGAGGTGTTTTGAAATGACTGAAAAAGAAAGACAAGATACCAAAATGGCAACTCTTTATGAACTGCGTTTAATAATCTCGAACGGTGAGAAAAAAGAGTATACAAAAGAAGAACTCGTTGAGCTTCTTGATAAAATAGCAATGGCAAAGGAGCAAGAAACCTAATGGCTTTTGAGGGACTTTCTTCCAAATTAAATAAGGTGTTCGGCAAGCTGAAAGGTCACGGAAAACTGACCGAAAAGGACATCAAGGACGCGATGCGCGAGGTGCGAATGGCGCTTCTCGACGCGGACGTGAACTTTAAGGTAGCGAAAGATTTCGTGAATAAGGTGAGCGAAAAGGCGCTTGGCGCAAAGGTTATGGAGAGCCTGACGCCCGCCCAGCAAGTCATCGACATTGTGCATACCGAGCTTATAGAGCTTATGGGAAACACCGAAGTCAAGCTGGATTTCGGCAGTAAGCCGCCGTGCGTTATAATGATGTGCGGACTTCAGGGCGCGGGTAAAACCACGCACTGCGCAAAGCTGGCTAAATGGTTACAGGCGCAGAACCGCCGTCCGCTGCTTGTGGCGTGCGACGTTTACAGACCCGCCGCTATCGAACAGCTTCACGTTGTCGGCGAAAAGGTAGGCGCGCGGGTTTTCGACGAGGGTCAGGGAAACCCGGTGGAGATAGCTAAGCACGGTATCAAGTACGCGAAAGACCAAGGCTACGACACGGTGCTTCTTGATACTGCGGGTCGTCTGCACATTGACGAAACGCTTATGCAGGAGCTTAAGGATATCAAATCGACGGTCGAGCCGCGCGAGATTTTGCTCGTAGTCGACAGTATGACAGGTCAGGACGCGGTGAACGTCGCGCAGAGCTTTAACGATGCGCTCGACATCACGGGCGTAATTTTGACAAAGCTTGACGGCGATACAAGAGGCGGCGCGGCGCTTACGGTGCTGGCTATCACGGGCAAGCCGATAAAGTTCGCGGGCGTGGGCGAAAAAGCGGACGACCTCGAGCCGTTCTACCCCGACCGTATGGCGGACAGAATTCTCGGAATGGGCGACGTGCTCACTCTTATCGACAAGGCGAAAGCGACTATTGATGAGAAAGAAGCCGAGAAAACCGTTAAGAAATTACAGGAAAACAAGTTCGACCTCAACGACTTGTACGCGCAGTTTGTTCAGATAGAAAAAATGGGCAATGTCCGCAATCTGTTGAATATGATTCCGGGCGTTCAGGGCAAGATCAAGGAGGAGGATATCGACGACAAAAAATTGCCGCACACAAAGGCGATAATCACGTCGATGACCCCAAAGGAGCGCGAAAAGCCCTCGATAATAAACGCGCGGCGCAAGCGCCGAATAGCGGCAGGTTCGGGAACTTCCGTTGAGGAAGTAAATCAGCTTTTACAGCAGTTCGAGCAAATGCAGAAGATGATGAAGCAGATGGGCTTTGTCGGCGGAAAGAAAAAACGTTTCCCGCGCTTCCCGATGAATATGGGCGGCATGGGAGGAATGGGCGGCTTCCCGGGAATGTAACGTCAATTGACAATGTACAGTTGACAATTGACAGTTATTTAATTTGAGGTAGCGTTGTGAATTTAATGGTTATGGGCGTTGTGTGTGTTCTGCTTACCGCGCTGTTCGTCTTTAAGGCAATACGCGCCGAACAATGGGTTTCTTTTTCGGGGCACCGTTACGGCGGTCATAAGTACGGCAAGGTCGTTTGGATCTTCGCGGCGCTGGCAAGCGGCGTTATTGCGTTTATGAGCTTTAGAATGGGAGTACAATAACTATCGGTTTATAAACATCCATGCCGTTTGCCGGTTTAAATGAGGTTACGTTGTGGACTTTCAAGATATTTTGAGTCTGTTATTTATATTGGCGGGCGCAGTGATGTTAGTTATCTCGCAAGTACTAAAGCATAAGGGAATGTGGAATTTAAGAGACGACAGTAAGCCGTTTGCTTTTCACCGCGGATTTGATACACCTTATCAGGTTACCGACGCAGGCGTTATGCTTATATGCATGGGCATAGTCAGTGCGATAGGTTTTAATTTCGGGTTTAAAGCGGGAGGTTGGGCGCTTACGGCAGTAAGCGCGGCGCTGTTGATTTTCAATGTTCTTGTAAGGCTCAAACACGTCGACCGCGACGACAAGGACGCTTACACGGTGGTCGTTGTGTCAAATATAATTTCTGTCTGCGCGCTGGCGTTAGGGATATTTATAGTTGCTGTGGCTTAAACATCAAACAACAAAGGCGGTGATATTATGGGAAATCAAACAGACAAACAATTCGACGCGCAGCTTATCGACGAATACACAAGATTAAAAATTATAAAGAAACTCGCCGAAAAAGAGGGAGCGTCCGAAACGTTAAAGGAAATTGAGGCGCAAATGAAAGTTATTAAGTTAAAATTGCAGCCCACAGAGCTTCCCGATTGAAGAAATGAGGTGATATTATGGGAATGACCGATAAACAATTTGCGGCATATATTCGACAGCTTATTAAACGTTTAAGGGGAATGGAAGAACTTTTAAACGAAGGCAGCAATGAGAAAGCAAAAGCCGAAATTCAAGAAATGCTGGACGATTTGCAAAAGTCAATCGAGGATTAAGCCCTAAAAGGTAAAAACAAGCAAAGGCAAACAGCCGCTTGATTTTATATAACATAAATTTGAAAGGAGAAATAAATCCAATGGCAGTTAAAATCAGACTGAGAAGAATGGGCGCGAAGAAAGCGCCGTTCTACCGCGTAGTTGTTGCGGATTCCCGTTTCCCGCGTGACGGGCGCTTTATCGAGGAAATCGGCTACTACGACCCCACCAAAGAGCCTGCCGTTATCAACATCGATAAGGACAAGGCAAACGACTGGATCAAGAAGGGCGCACAGCCTACCGACACCGTTAAAAGACTTTTGAAATGATTTTAGAAGGTTATATGGCAAAGGTATTTTAGAATTCATCGAAAGCTAGGCATAATTTACCACGGCATTTAACCCCTATGGAGGGAACATTTTATGATGAAAGAGCTTCTTATCACCATCGCTACCGCGTTGGTTGAGGACAAAACAGCCGTTGAGGTTACCGTTGACGAGCCTAACGAGGAGGGCGTTGTAGTATATCATCTGCACGTAGGTCCCGAGGATATGGGCAGAGTTATCGGTAAACAGGGAAGAATTGCTAAGGCGATCAGAACTGTTATGCGTGCGGGCGCAGTTCGTGCAAACGAGAAGATCGCGGTTGAGATCGACTGATTTTGCATAACAAAATAATTACGGACAGCGAGGTCTCATCAACTCGCTGTCCGTTTTTTGAAATTTTTTATAAAGAAGCTCCGATTAAATCATATTTTTTGAAGTGGAATATTAAAACAGTTTGTAGAAAAAGTCCTTTTTTACGCTAAATTGTATTTTTTACGCGCCTGTTGCGTGGGGAAAACTTTTTGCTTTTTTTATATGATGATTTGTAATGTTATGCGCCCATTGCGAGGGGACAACCCTTCGGGAGGGGGAGAGGGGGGCGTCTGTAACGTTTTGCGTCCCCCTCTCCCCCTCCCGAAGGGTTGTCCCCTCGCGCTCCCTTTTCCCCTCTCCCTCCCCCTTTCCCCCCTATGCCACTCAATTAGGTTTACCATTTTCCTCTTTATACAGACTGAAGCTCATCTCATATAGCTTATGTTGCATTAAATTTATCGGTAAAAAGGAAAATTTTAGATTTTGTTTGTTTAGCTATTGACAAAACGCGCAAAGTTTATTATAATATTATATGTATGCGTCGGAAAATAATGGAGTAATTATCATGAATAACAATTCAACAATCAAAAAAGCAAAATCAAAGAAGAAAAAAAGCAACAAAGGAAACCTGATACTGTGCGCCGCGTCGTTTGTGATACTTTTGGCGTTCCTGTTCTTGGTGGACAAACCCGACAAAATATTCAACGCGATGAAAAACGTAAATCCGTATTATCTTATGCTGTGCGTTGTAACAATGTTCTGCTACTGGCTGTGCGAGGCGGCGACGATACACGTTATATTAAAGCCGCTATGCCCTGCCGCCCGCTTCGGCGGCACTTGGTACGACACGATAATGGGGCAGTACTTCAACTGTATAACCCCCTGCGCTTCGGGCGGGCAACCGATGCAGGCTTACTATTTCGTGAAATTCGGCGTACCGCTCGGGAACGCTTTGACGGCGCTGCTGTCACGTTTCATCGTTTACCAGTTCGTGCTGACGATGTATTCCGTGATAACGCTGACAACGGGGCTGAAAACCGAGGGCAAAATGCTTATCGAGGGCGGTCTTATGCCGTTTGTTCTGATAGGCTTCGCGATAAACACGGGCGTTATCGTCTTTCTGCTGATGATAGCGCTGTGGAAAAACGGCACGGTCAAAGCCGCAAACGGTATCATCAGTTTGCTTACCAAAATGCATATCGTCAAAAACCCAATGCACTGGCGGCTTTATTTTACGCGCGAGGTAAACAAGTTCCACGCCAATTTCGCATTTATAAAGAAAAACGCGGGCGTTATCCTAAAGGGACTTATTTTTACAAGTATTCAAATACTGCTTTATCTCAACATCTCGTACCTGCTCTACCGAGGATTTTTCCCGGAGCCGAATATGCCTTGGTTTCGCATTATAAACTATCAGGCTTATGTACAGATGTTTTCATCGTTTATGCCGCTTCCGGGCGCTATGGGCGCGGCTGAAATAGGATATGCGGGATTTTTCAGAAAGATATTCGGCGAATATACGGGCGCGGCAACCATGCTTTGGAGAATTTTTACGTTCTATCTGCCGATCTTAGTGGGCATAGTGCATCTGATGACGCTTAAAAAGCGCGGAATAACCGTTCCCGACAGCGTCGATCTGAACGAGCTTTCAAACGACGGCGCAAATGAAACAGAAATAAATACAAAGGAAGATTAACAATGGCTGATTTAAAAAGCGAGATAGAAAAGCGCAGAACGTTCGCTATTATCTCTCACCCGGATGCGGGCAAAACCACGCTCACCGAGAAGTTTCTGCTATACGGCGGAGCTATCGCGATGGCGGGCGCGGTCAAGGGTAAGAAGAACGCACGCCACGCCACGTCCGACTGGATGGAGATAGAAAAACAGCGCGGTATCTCCGTTACCTCGTCGGTAATGCAATTTAACTATGAGGGCTTCTGCATAAACATACTCGACACCCCCGGACACCAAGACTTCTCTGAGGACACCTACCGCACGCTGATGGCGGCGGATTCGGCGGTAATGGTAATCGACGCGGCAAAAGGCGTTGAGAACCAGACCAGAAAACTCTTTAAAGTCTGCACGCTGCGGAACATTCCGATCTTCACGTTCATCAACAAAATGGACAGAGAAGCGCGTAATCCGTTCGATTTGCTGGACGAAATCGAAAACGAACTCGGTATCAAAACTTACCCGGTGAACTGGCCCATAGGCTCAGGTAAAGAGTTCAAAGGCGTTTACGACCGTGAGCACCGTCACATTCTGTCTTTTGAAGCCAACGGCGGAACCAAAGAGGTCGCGAAAACCGAGGTCGACTTAAACGACGAAAAACTTTCCGAACTTATCGGGCAGACGAACTACAACACGCTGCGCGATGATGTGGAGCTGCTTGACGGCGCGTCCGAGGAATTTAACGCCGACTTGGTAAATTCCGGAAAGCTGTCGCCCGTGTTCTTCGGTTCGGCGCTGACAAATTTCGGCGTGGAACCGTTTTTGGAAAACTTCCTCAAAATGACCCCTCCCCCGCTGCCCCGAAACACCGCCGAGGGTACTGTAGACCCGTTTGACGAGAACTTCTCGGCGTTCGTTTTTAAGATACAGGCGAATATGAACAAGGCTCACCGCGACAGAGTGGCATTTATGCGTATCGTAAGCGGAAAATTCGATAAGGATATGGAAGTGCTGCACGTTCAAAACAACCGCACGATGCGTCTTTCGCAGCCGCAGCAGATGATGGCAAACGACCGCGAAGTCATTTCCGAAGCCTACGCCGGCGATATTATGGGCGTTTTCGACCCCGGAGTTTTCTCAATCGGAGATACGCTTTGCGCTCCGAAAAAGAAAGTTACGTTTGAGGGTATACCGACTTTCGCGCCCGAACATTTCGCGAGAGTCCGCCCAAAGGATACCTTGAAACGCAAACAGTTCATCAAGGGAACTACGCAGATAGCTCAAGAGGGCGCAATACAGATCTTCTCCGAACCGCAGACGGGCTTTGAGGAAGTCATTGTCGGCGTTGTCGGAGTACTGCAATTCGAGGTTCTTGAATACCGCTTAAAGAACGAGTACAACGTCGATATTATCCGCGAAGACCTGTCATACGAATACATTCGCTGGATAACCAGTGAAAAGCACTTGGAAGGCGGCTTGGACGAGCTTCAGAAGCTGATACTCACGTCCGACACCAAACTCATTCAGGATGTTAAAGAGAACTATCTGCTTATCTTCACGAGCGAGTGGAACATCAAGTGGGCGCTCGACAAAAACGAGGGTCTGGAGCTTGCGGAATTTAATCGAGATTAAGAGGAATTTATGAACAAATTTCAAATTTTACTTTGCATATACAACTACTTGGACAAACATCTTGACAAAACGCGCGGCGAGAAATTCTTGTTTTATATGCGCGGACTTAATCCCTACCTCTGGGGAGACGGCAGCACTGCAGAACCCGAATATTTCGAGGATTTTATGACGATAGTCAACGGGTATTTTTCGGGAAACGACTGCTCGGTCGAAGACGGATACAAATATGCCGCGATGTATCTTCACGACTACAACAAGCTGGAGCATGAAAAATTTAACTCGAATATTGACGAAGCCGAGGAGCTTTTTAAGGATTGCACGCTCGACGACTGGAAACGGGTTTACGATAAAATACCCAATTCCATAAAAAATCCCGAATAATCGTGTAAAATTAAATAAAATTGCCGAATTCGACTACCGAATTCGGCATATTTTTCGCTCTTTTTGAATTATAATAATATGTACAAGCGGAGGTGATGAGGTGGTCGTCTATGTTGATATTCTGATAATTCTTAACCTATACATAAACTACTTTCTGATACGCGCCACCGCTGTGATAACGCGGCGCAAATGTTCACGCGTGCGTTGCGTTTCGGCGGCTTTTGTCGGAGCGCTGGGTGCGCTTGCGATCTTACTTCCCGAAATGCCGTTTTTCGTCGTTGTGCTGTTTAAGGCAGCGCTTGGCGCGCTTATCGTTTTTATCGCGTTCAGCAAGCGGCAGCCGGTGCGGCAGCCGAGGCAAAAACCCGCGGACTTCTTTATCTGCTTGCTGTTCTTTTTAGTCGTGAACTTCACGTTCGCGGGAGTGATGATGGCGCTCTGGAGATTTGCCGCGCCGCTTGGAATGGTGTTCTCAAACGGCACTACGTACTTCAACATACCTATAGCGGCTATCGCCGCGTTTACGGCGGCTGCGTATTTTGCGGTAAGGCTGGTACGGTTATTCGCCGACAAACGTCTGAAATGCGACAAAATATGTGAGGTGAAGATCTCGGCAAACGGCGGCACGGTCACACTTCGCGGTCTTTGCGACACGGGAAACGGATTATGCGATATGTTTACGGGTAAACCGATAATCGTGTGTGATCTTGATAAGATCGCGCCGATAGCTCCCCCGGAAGTTCTCGATTATTTCAACGGAAAACTATCCGAAAGCATACGAATAGTTCCTTGCCGAACGATATCCGCCGAAACTTTGGTACCGCTTTTTAATGCGGAAATTTTAATAGACGGAAAAACGGCGGACGGCTTCGCGGGCGTTACGCGAAATCCACTTGGAGATGATATCGACTGTGTGTTTAATCCAAAAATCATTTCAATATAAAACGGAGGAATAGTTATGTTTAAGAAATTGTTCTCAAAATTACGGCTGTGGATATATATAAAAATTACACGCAAAGCCGCCGAAAGCGCAGCGTATGTTCACTATATAAACGGCTCGGAACAGCTCCCCGCGCCGCTTTCCAAAGAGGAAGAAGCCGCCGCGTTCGAGTTGATGGCAACAAATGTCGAAAAGGCGCGCGAAACGCTTATCGTTCACAATCTGCGGCTGGTGGTCTACATAGCGAAAAAATTTGAAAACACGGGTATATGGCTCGAGGACTTGGTATCCATAGGTACAGTCGGGCTTATAAAGGCAGTGAACACGTTCTCCGTAGACAAAAAAATAAAACTCGCGACCTACGCTTCCCGCTGTATTGAAAACGAGATACTGATGTATCTTCGGAAATATTCGCAATACCGCTACGACATTTCGATAGACGAGCCGTTAAACGTTGACTGGGACGGCAACGAGCTTTTGTTATCCGACGTTTTGGGTACGGAAAGCGACTGCGTAAACTCACACTTGGAAGATGAAGTGGAAAAACAGCTTCTTCACGAAGCCATAGATCATCTACAGCCGCGCGAGAAGCAAATTATGGAAATGCGCTTCGGGTTAAACGGAAAAAAAGAACGCACACAAAAAGAAGTTGCCGACGAGATAGGAATTTCGCAGAGCTACATATCAAGGCTGGAAAAGCGTATTATAAAGCAGCTCCGTGAAGAATTGGAGCGCGTGACGAACTAAAAAATTTCGCCTTGCGTATGTCATTATGACGACGTACACAAGGCGAAATTTTATATATGATTCTTGATTTTATTCAGCGCGCCCTTTTCCAAACGCGAGACCTGCGCCTGACTTATTCCTATCTCTTTAGCTACTTCCACTTGAGTTTTCCCTCTGAAAAACCGCAGATCAAGTATTCGTTTTTCGCGCTTGCCAAGCCCCGCTATCGCTTCTTTAAGAGAGATCTCGTTGAGCCAGTTCATATCGTCGTTGTGGTCTCCGAGCTGGTCGAGAACGTAGATCGTGTCTCCCGATTCGGAGAACACAGGCTCGTAAAGCGAAATAGGTTCGCTTATCGCTTCAAGAGCCACTACAACATCCTGCCGAGGAACGCCGAGGTCTTTAGCGATCTCCTCGACCTTTGGCTCGCGGTTCTTTTCCGCAGTCAAACGCTCGCGCGACTGCATTGCCCTATACGCCAGATCTCGCATTGAACGGCTCACACGAACCGGAGCGTTGTCACGAAGATAGCGCCGAAGCTCGCCCATTATCATCGGCACGGCATACGTTGAAAACCGCACATTCTGCGAAATATCAAAGTTATCTATCGCCTTGATAAGTCCGATACAACCCACCTGAAACAGATCGTCGGCGCGCTCTCCCCTGCCCATAAAGCGCTGAATTACGCTTAAAACAAGCCGCAAATTTCCTCGTATAAGCTCGTCGCGGGCTTCCATATCGCCGTCTTTTACACGCTTTAACAGCTCGGTTTTTTCGGATTCTTTCAGTACTTTTAAATTCGCCGTATTTACTCCCGCAATCTCAACTTTATTATAGAACATTTTCCCGACCTCCGACTTTCATTTCTGAAAATATTATTGTCGGAAAACGGGAGCGTTATTCTATAAATTTTGGACGCGGTAAATTTTAACAAAGGAGGTTACCTAAAAAAGTTCTGATTAAATCGGAAAAATCTTTGGAAACACAAATAAACCCCAAACCGTGCGGTTCGGGGTTTACGATTACCAAAAAGATGCCGGGTATCGCCAATGTTATATTGCCGTGTATTCCCATGTACTTATCGGTGTGTTGAGGAATTGTCCTCCGAAGTGTCCCTATAAAACGTAATCAGTTCTCGCCTCTCTGCTTCGCAAAGCACTCGCTGCACAAAACGGGTCTGTCGCCCTTCGGCTCAAACGGAACCCTTGCAACTCCGCCGCAAACTGCGCAGGTCGCTTCATAAAATGTTCTCGGACCTCTGCCCGCGTTCTTCTTTGCGTCGCGGCAAGCCTTGCATCTCTGCGGCTCGTTCTCGAAACCTTTCTCCGCATAGAATTCCTGCTCGCCCGCTGTAAATACGAAATCCGCGCCGCAGTCTTTACATTTCAGTGTCTTGTCTGTGTACATAGTAATACCTCTTTTTAAAAAATGTCACCCGTTCGGAATTGCACCGTTTTCTCCGCGCCCATCGCGTTGCTTTTCTGTTAAGCTATCGAGTCATATCGGGTTTGTCCGCTTTTATCACAGCGAACTTCCCCGTTTTATTCGTTTTCTTCGTAGAACTTCCTAAGCTTTGCCCTTGCCCGGGCTATGCCGTTATCCACGGATTTTTTTTCAATGCCAAGAGCCGCGGCTATCTCACTGTAAGACAGCCCCATCATCACACCCTCCATACACCTGAACTCAAGCATGGTAAGCTTGGTACGCATATTGCGGAGCAGCGCCGCCCTGTTTTCGCGATTTATCACAATTTCTTCCGGTGTAGGTCTTGCGTCGGGAATATTCTCCAGTTCTTCCGGCTGTGTGCCCAAAAGTCTGTTTTGGCGGCGCAAAAACCTTTTGACGGTGGTTTTCATTCTGTTATCCAACACTGCCGAAAGGTATGTCGAGAACCCGCCTTTTTCACTGTCATAGCTTTGTATCGCCGCCATTAGCCCTTGCATTCCATCGGAAACAAGCTCTTCATAATCCGCCATTTGTGAATATTTCGCGGCAGCGGCAAACACAAACTTCATATAACGGGAGATAAGCTCGGTTATTTTACCGCCGTCCGTTGAATTATTTTCAAGCAATTCATTATCGCTCATCTGAGAATAATCCGCCATAGTTCTCCTTACCAAAACGAACTTATGCTATCCATAAATCGTTTATCTTATTGTAACACATTAAACTCGATTTGTCAATGTAGATAGGTAAACTTTTTTGAAATTTTGTTAATTTTTTACAAATTTCGACTTATTTTTTCACACTGCGTACATTGCTCTGCCCGAATTAAAGATATTTCCACCTCGGCAGTCAATAGCTACGATAAGCGGGAACCTCTCAAACTTCAGCCGTTTAACGCTTTCGCAGCCCAAATCCTCGAACGCTATCACCTCACATTCGGTGATACACTTGCACGCAAGCGCACCCGCTCCGCCTATGGCGCAAAAATATACCGCACCGTTTCGACGAATGGCTTCGCAAACGGCTTCATTGCGTTCTCCCTTGCCTATCATCGCCTTTAGACCCTTATCGAGAAACTCGGGCGCGTAAACGTCCATTCTTGAGGAGGTCGTGGGTCCGCAGGAGCCTATCACCATCCCGTCCTTTGCCGCAGTGGGACCCGCGTAATAAACCGCCGCGCCGTTCAAATCGTAAGGCAGCGGCTCGCCTTTTGCCATAAGTTCCTTTATCCGCTTGTGAGCCGCGTCCCGCGACGTGTAGACCGTGCCCGAAAGCAGAACCTTATCCCCCGCTGTAAGAGTTCTTGCTTTTTCGGCAAGTTCGCTTGTATTTAATTCTATCATATATGTACCTCTGTTAATATACGGACGTTGCCGCCGTAAGTTTTCCGCAAAAAGAGCCGAGATACGATAATCTCGGCTCTTAAATTACGCCAAAGATCAAAGATCAAAACTGCCGAACAGATCCTCGCTCATACTCATATCGTTGTCGTCGTTGGAAGAGCCGATACTGTCACTGCCAAAATCCCAAATGGAAGAATCGTCCGCGCTGGGAGCAACAGGATCCTCTGTCTCGGTGCCAAGTCCGATTTCTTCATCATCGGCAGAACCCAGATTACCCGATTTTTCCATAGCAAGCAACTCGTTTTGCAAAGCAGCCCACGGATTGGAATCGTCCTCCTTAGTCTCCGGCTTTGGAGCTTCCTCCACGGTATTATTCGGCTTTTCGTCAGCCTTTTCGGAAGCGTTCGCTCCGCTGCCGAAAGTCAACTCAGCCTGTTTAAGCATTGCCGAAAGCGGATCTTCGTCCTCAGCGGCATCGTCCATATCGAAATCAGCAACGCTTTTCGTGGGTTTAACGGCAAACTGTTCTTCCTGCTGCTTCACAGCGGCAAACATCTCGTCTCCCATATCACGGCGAAGCGAAGAGCTGTTCGCGGTCTGCGCGAGTATCTGCGTCTCAAAGTCGTCGCTGAGATCGGCTTTGCCGCGTTTTTGCTGACTTATGGGCTTCACCTCTGTTACAGGTTCGTTGAAATCTTCCAAATTCACAGACTCGGAAAGGTCGAACTCGTCGAGCACAACCGCACCCGTAGCCTTGTTCGGATCTTCAAGAGGCTGTACCTCCGAAACAAACTCCTCAAGTTCCTCATCAATGACAGACGGCTCGTCAAGTTCCGCGAAAACATCGGCGTCGAGTGCTGACTTTTTCTTGGAATCAGCGGACTCCGTAACTGCGGAAACTGACTCCGAGTTTGGAACCTTTGCCTGAGGCGCCGATATATTTGAGAAATCCGGCAGTTCAATAGGCTCCGCCGCCTGTGTGCCGAGCAACTCTGACGCTTTTGAATTAACCTCATTAACTCCCTTTGTCACTTTATCCATAAACTCGGCGAGAACTCTCATAAACTCGTCCGCATTCGCGGAGCTTATGCCGCCGCTTACGCCCTGAACATCCGACAATATCTGATGCGCCGTGGATTTTGCTTCTTCCACAGTGTCCTTCGCCGTTTTGTTTGCCTTCTTAACTATATCGTTTGCGGTCGCGTTGGCTTTCTCGATTATCTCCGCCGCTTTTCTTTCGGAAACCTTGACACTGCTTGCGTCACCGGCGGTTTTCAGCTTTAATTTACGTTTAAGGTCGTCTATCTGCATCGTCAAACTATCCATATTTTTCTTGTCGGTTTTGACCTGAAGCTCCAACTCGGAGACTTTTCTGTCGTACTCCGCCTTGACTGCCTTAATCGTTTTATCAGCGTCCTGCGCCTTTTTCAGCGCTGTCTGAGTTTTTTCATCATTGACTTTCTTATCCGCCTCGATCTCTTTCATGCGCTGATTCAGTTTGGCTATGTAATCATTAACCTCTGTTTTATCAAAGCCCATTGGCTTTGTGCTGAATCCGCCTTCTCCTCCTGCCATACAAAACACCCCTTCAATTCAAACTAATGTATATACGGCGCGAATTTTACGCGCCAAAATCAGCCGTCGTAAAACGAACCGCTTTCAGCAATTCGTTTAAAGCGTGTTTTTTCACAATCATACGCTCAATACGAAAAAGCCTTTAAACGGCATATCCGTTTAGGCCGACGGTTTTATCTGTACTTTAATTATAGCACATTATTTCAAAATATACAAGTGCTTTAACAAATTTTATAAATATGTAAATTTTGGGGTGCTATTTTTGTAAAAAGTAAACAAACGTTGTGCTGGGAATTTGTAAAAATTATAGATTTTAGGCTTTCACAAAGCTTAAAATCGCAAATGTAGTTGATATTTCGGCAAAAATTGTGTATAATTTATGTTAAGGGTAGTACTTAACATTTTTAAAAAGCGAATTATCACGCGGTTTTGAAAGTTAAAAATCCAAAGGGCGGCAAATCCAAAGGGCGGCTCTGATAATCCGATTTTGTATCATACAAGATTTTTAGAAGCGACCCGAAAGAATAAATGAAGAAAGGATATGATAATATGCTGGACAAAACAATGACATTTTCCGTTCACGAGGACAGAGAAAACGAAATGAAAGAGATCCTCACAACGGTTTACGACGCTCTTAAACAAAAGGGCTACAATCCGATAAATCAACTGGTGGGGTACATTCTGTCGGAGGATCCTACATATATCACGACGTACAACAACGCGCGCGGACTTATCCGCCATATTGACAGAGACGAACTCTTGCAGGTTTTGGTGAAATCCTATCTGGCAAATTAAGGACGAAAATTTTATATTGCAGAACTTTTCTGGGATTCTTGCAAATTGCGTAATTTAAGTAAAAAGCAAATCGCTTTACGGACATTCCGCAAGGCGATTTTTCATACTTTGGTGAAAAAAATTCCCGCGCTTTTTATGATTTCAATGCGATCTCGTCAATTTTAGTGCAAAATGCATAAAATATTTTTTCAAATCTTGGAAGATTGTTGTAAAATTGTCATTGACATATTATGAATTTAATGGTATATTAAAATTGCAAAGGGATTTATTTTCAAAGATGTCCACATAGTCTTTGAATTTTTCCCGGCACTTCACAAACAGATACTATGTGTGGAAAAGATGAGGAAAATCGTTATGAAGAATTATTTGAAGCGTACCGTTGCGGCTGCGGCTGCCGCGGTAATGACACTCGGTCTTGTAGGCTGCGGCAGCAACACGTCGTCGACTTACGGCGGCACCGGCAGCGACATTGGCGGCGTGGGCAACGCGGATTCCAACGCGAGCGGCGCAGCTTCCGATGCTGACAGCACTGCGGCAAACGGCAGTGCAGCTTCCGACGCAAACGGCGGCACGAACTCCACTCCCGCGGGCAACGGCGGAACGCTTGTTATCGGCAGCATTGGTCCTATCACGGGCGGCGCGGCTATCTACGGCGAGAACGTTAAGAAAGGCGCTCAGCTTGCGGTTGACGAGATCAACGAGGCGGGCGGCGTAAACGGAATGACGCTTGAACTCAACTTCCAGGACGACGAGCACGATCCCGAAAAGTCCGTTACCGCATACAACGCGCTTAAGGACAAGGGTATGAAGCTGCTTATCGGCACCGTTACCTCGGGTCCGTGCGAGGCGGTCTCCAAAGAGGCTACAAAGGACAATATGTTCCTGTTCACACCGTCGGGCTCTTCCGTAAACTCCATCACTTCCGGCGATAACTGTTTCCGTATGTGCTTCAACGATCCTCAGCAGGGTAAGCTTGAAGCTGACTTTATCGCGGAAAAACTCGACGGCAAGACAAAGGTCGGCGCTATCTACGACAGCTCCGATTCCTACTCGACAGGTATCCTCGACGGCTTCAAAGAAGAGGCTGCCGCTAAGGGACTCGAAGTAGTTGCAGAGGAAGCATTCACTTCCGACAGCAACAAGGACTTCTCTGTTCAGATTCAGAAAATGATCGACAACGGAGCCGAGGTTCTGTTCCTCCCGATCTACTACACCGAAACCGCTCTTATTCTTCAGCAGGCAGAGGGCAAGCTTGATATCCCCGTTGTCGGCGGCGACGGTTTGGACGGTCTTATTGACGCGCTCGGCGACAAAGTAAGTCTTGCGGACGGCGTTTACGCGCTCACTCCGTATTCCGCAACCGCAAAGGACGAAAAGGCGGTCAAGTTCACCGAAGCGTTCACGGCTAAGTATCCCGACGCAGATCTTCCCATTCAGTTCGCGGCTGACGCTTACGACTGCGTATACGCTGTAAAGGCGGCGCTTGAAAAGGCAGAAGTAAACGACGCGAACATCGACGCTTCCGAGCTCTGCGACAAGCTTAAGACGGCTATGACGGAAATCGAATACGCAGGCGTTACAGGCGATTCCAAGTGGAGCGCCGACGGCGAAGTTACCAAGAATCCCAAGGTTATGCAAATCAAGGTAACAGACGGCAAGGGCGAGTTCACCGACATCTGATTTAAGTTACAACTTTAGCGCAATACCGTACAAGGGTGTACACTCTTGTACGGATTTTGCGTAAATTACGGCAAATTCTCTATTCGGGAATTTGCTTTCAAACGGCGGCTGTTTTTTATAATAACTTCCGCTTGAAAACAAATTTCCCTGTAAAAAAATAAAATCCGAAAGGAGCGGCTCTTATGAGCTTCATATCTAACTTATTAAACGGAATAAGTCTGGGCAGTATTTATGCGCTGATTGCGCTGGGCTACACGATGGTTTACGGCATAGCCAAAATGCTGAACTTCGCGCACGGCGACATTATAATGGTAGGCGGCTACGCGGCGTTCATCACAATGACGGCGAACTGGTGTCCGCTGTGGCTGTCTATGGTGATAACCGTGACGGTCTGCACAGTGCTGGGCGTAGTCATCGAAAAAGTGGCTTACAAACCGCTTAGAAGCTCTCCCCCGCTCGCGGTGTTGATAACCGCTATCGGTGTGAGCTACTTACTGCAGAATATCGCGCTGCTAACTCAAACAGCGAACCCGAAAACGTTTACCTCTATAGCCGCGGGAGCTCCCCCGTTTTTACAGGTGTTCAGCGGAAAAGGCGCGGTGTTTTTCCAAACCAATCCCTACACGGAGGAGGGTTTAAAGCCCTCGCTTACGATCTCAATGGAGACGTTCCTTGCAATCGTCGTATCCGTTGCGATAATGGTCGCGCTTACGCTCTTTATCAACAAGACCAAAGCGGGCAGAGCCATGATGGCGTGCAGCGAGGATCGCGGCGCGGCACAGCTTATGGGTATAAATGTAAACGGAACTATCTCGCTGACGTTCGCTATCGGTTCGGCGCTGGCGGCGGTTGCGGCTGTTCTGATGTGCTCGGCTTATCCGCAGATCTCGCCATATACCGGTTCTATGCCCGGAATTAAAGCGTTTGTCGCGGCGGTGTTCGGCGGAATCGGAAGTATTCCCGGAGCAATGATAGGCGGCGTACTGCTTGGAGTAATTGAAATTCTTTCAAAGTTCTACATTTCCTCGCAATTATCGGACGCTATTGTGTTTATGGTATTGATAGTCGTGCTGATAGTTCGTCCCACGGGAATTATGGGCAAAAAGATAAGCGAAAAGGTTTGAGGTGAAAATTATGAAAAAAACAACAAAAAACAACCTTATAACCTTTGGCGGAACGCTGATTTTATGCGTTGTGCTCGGAATTTTGATGCAGGCGGGCAAGCTCAACAGTATGACGATGGGACTTATGGTCACAATCGGTATTTACATTATCGCCTCCACCTCGCTTAACCTCACGGTCGGCGTTTTGGGAGAGCTTTCGCTCGGACACGCGGGTTTTATGTGTATCGGAGCTTTTTCCTCGGCAACCGTTTCGCAAATTCTGATAAATAACGCGGGCGCGCCCAATTGGCTCGCGTTCACACTGGCTATACTGTTCGGAGCGCTGATGGCGGCGATATTTGGTTTCCTTATCGGTATCCCCGTTATGCGGCTTCGCGGCGACTATCTCGCAATCGTAACGCTCGGCTTCGGCGAGATTTTGAAATCACTGTTTAACAACATTTACATCACATCGGACAAGAACGGTTTACATTTCGGATTTACAAATCCGCCTAAAAACATCGATACAGCGACGAAACTTGAAATCCTCCGCGGACCCAAGGGCACGAGCGCACCCGACCTCACCAACTTCTGGGTTGTGGCGGCTGTGCTGCTCATTTGCCTTATTATTTTGATGACGTTCATCGACTCCAAATCGGGGCGTGCTTGTATGGCGGTTCGCGACAACTATATCGCGGCGCAGTCGGTCGGCATAAACGTTACGAAGTTCAGACTGATGGCGTTTACGCTGTCGGCGGCTATCGCGGGCGCGGCGGGAGCGCTTTATATGCACTCGCTGGCAAATATGCTGCCGAAGAAATTTGATTACAATATGTCTATTTTGATTTTGGTTTACGTAGTACTTGGCGGACTTGGAAGTCTGCGCGGTTCGATAATAGCTACGATAGTTCTTTACGCTATCCCCGGGCTTTTGCGCGGCATAAATCAGGAAATTGTAAACTACCGTATGCTGATTTACGCTATAATTCTTATCTGCCTTATGCTTTGGAAGAACGCTCCCGTATTTATCAATATGCGCGAGAAAATAAAGGCGAAATTCAAGAACAAGAAAAATGAGGCGGCTGATTTAACTTCGGGAGGTGCGGAAGCTTGAGCGAATTGAAAAAAAACACTGCCGAGGTTCAAGGAGAAAAGGAAGCCGCTAAGAAACAAGCGGTCGGAAGCTCCGAAAAATCTAACGCCACAATGCTTGAGGTACGAGAGTTGTCAATTCAATTCGGCGGACTTCGCGCGGTCGACGGGCTTAATCTCAAGATAAAAAAACACCAACTGTACGGACTGATAGGTCCCAACGGAGCTGGAAAAACCACCGTTTTCAATATGCTGACGGGCGTTTACAAGCCCACTACTGGCGCTATCTTTCTGGACGGCGTGAATATCACGGGAAAATCTCCCGTGGAAATAAACAAAAGCGGTATCGCGAGAACATTCCAGAATATTCGCTTGTTCAAGGAAATGAGCGTGCTTGATAACGTCAAGGTCGGTATGCAGAATTCCACAAAATACACGACAATCGAGGGAATTTTGCGTCTTCCCCGCTATTTTAAGGAAGAGAAACTGATGACGGAACGCGCGGTCGAACTGCTGAAAGTTTTCGAGCTTAACGGCGAGAAGAACGCTCTTTCGGCGAATCTCCCCTACGGCAAGCAGCGCAAGCTGGAGATAGCAAGAGCGCTCGCGACCAATCCTAAACTGCTTTTACTTGACGAGCCGGCGGCGGGTATGAACCCCAACGAGACTGAGGAACTTATGAACACTATCCGCTTTGTGCGCGACAAGTTCGATATGACCATTCTGCTTATCGAACACGATATGAAGCTCGTTTCGGGCATTTGCGAAGAACTTACCGTGCTGAACTTCGGTCAGGAACTGGCGCAGGGAGAGACCTCTGCGGTACTCAACGACCCTAAGGTTATTACGGCTTATTTGGGAGACTAAAATTATGGCTTTGCTTGAAATAAAAGATTTGGAAGTCTATTACGGCGCTATAAACGCGCTTAAGGGCATTTCTTTTGATGTTGAACAGGGCGAGATAATCGCGCTTATCGGAGCGAACGGCGCGGGAAAAACCACCACGCTCCACACTATCTCCGGACTTATTCCCGCGAAACACGGCTCTGTGAAATTCAACGGAAAAGAGCTCACAAAAACGCCCGCGCACAAGATCGTATCAATGGGAATGGCGCACGTACCCGAGGGTCGGCGCGTTTTCGCGCAGCTTTCGGTATTGGAAAACTTGACGCTCGGCGCTTACACCCGCAAGGACAAAAAAGAAATAAACGACTCGCTTGAACGCGTTTACGAGCGTTTTCCGCGTCTTAAAGAGCGGCGCACTCAAGCGGCGGGTACCCTTTCGGGCGGCGAACAGCAGATGCTCGCAATGGGCAGAGCGCTTATGTCGAAGCCGTCGATTATCCTTATGGACGAACCGTCTATGGGTCTTTCTCCGCTTTATGTCAACGAAATTTTCGACATAATCTGCGAGATAAACAAAAGCGGCACCACCGTTTTACTTGTTGAACAAAACGCGAAAAAAGCGCTTTCCATTGCGACTCGCGCGTATGTGCTCGAAACGGGCAAAATAACTCTTTCGGGCGACGCTCACGAACTTATGGACAACGACGAAGTGAAGAAAGCGTACTTGGGAGAATAAGGAGAACTTATGGGTATTTTGAAATTTGTCATTCCGTTTGTGGGCGGCGCGCTTACCGCGGCGGCGGCAGGTCTTGCTATTCAAAAAAAGCGGGAAAAAGAGGACAAAAAAATAATCGAAATCGATGCGGAGTTTGAAGAAAAGTTCAACGATGAGAAAAACGAAAGTTCCGACAGGAAGTGATTTTATGGATAAATTTATTATAACGATAGCACGCGGCTTCGGAAGCGGCGGAAGAACGATAGGTCAAATGCTCTCCAAAAAACTCGGCGTGGAGTTCTACGACAAGGACATTATCAAAATGGCAAGCGAAGACAGCGGCATTAACGAGGCTCTCTTCGGGCAAACGGACGAACGCACCAAGGGCGGTTTCGGAAAACCGTCTGTTTACAAGGGCGGTGTTATTACTCCCGACAAGAGAGCTTTCACTTCCGAGGAGAACCTGTTCAACTACACCGCTAAAGTGATAAAACGTCTTGCCGAGGAGAAAAGCTGCATAATCGTCGGACGGTGCGCCGACTTTATTCTACGGGAACGTTCCGATACGGTGCGCGTTTTCGTTTGGGCTGACGAAGATCACTGCGTTAAAAATGCCGCAGACGTTAAGGGAATTTTCGACCGCAAGGAAGCGCTGAAAGTTATCGAATCTACCGATAAGGCTCGCGCGGAATACTACAAGGCTCACACAGGGCACAGCTGGAACGACGCCCGCAACTACGATCTTTGCCTTAACAGTGGCGATCTCGGATTCGACAAGTGCGTCGAAATTATTACCGAATATATAAAAATAAAACTAAAATAACCCTTGACAAATCCGTTTTTTTGTGATATAATATTTTTGCTCGGTTATTCCGAGCTTTATGCGGATATAGTTTATCGGTAAAACATTAGCTTCCCAAGCTGAGGTGGCGGGTTCGATTCCCGCTATCCGCTCCAAGCTATTTCTAATCCGAACCCGCCATACTTTATATTTGTTGGCGGCTTGTTCGGTATAGTGATAATGCGGTAAATATAAAAACGCCCGCCGGGGATAACCTCGGCGGGCGTTTTGTGTATATTGAACAAATAAACAGCTCGATAATCTGTGCATAAAGTAGAAACACCCGTCAAGGTTCACACCTTGACG
>CANRFR010000024.1 GCA_947629945.1 uncultured Clostridia bacterium
GGTATTATTGCCATTTACACGGTTTGATATTCAGTCTTATTTCGCTTCAAAATTGCTTTTTAATCAGCGTTTCCTTAAGTACGCGTCGTCTTTAAGTAATCTGTTCGCGCCGAATGTAATATCCTTTTCCGTGCCGTCGGACGCGTAGCATTTCAATGTGTAAAGATATTTCATTCCGCCCGTTAAGTCCACTACTCCGCCGGAGGAATGATTTTCCTCATATTTCTGATTGTCTATCTGAGTGTAGTAGTCCGTCCTCGGCGGCGCGATAAACAGTAAAAACACGCCTGTAAACAAAATGAGCAGAATGGCCGTACCGATAAATATTTTCTTCATCATTTTTTCCTTTCCATCGCGCGCTTCCTCTTGTGAGAGCCTGCCGTTATTGCGGATATATGCCTTTAACTGCTTCCGGAAGCTCCGTCCATTGAACCTCCTCCCATGTGACAACGCCGCCCGGATTTGTGTATTTGAGTTTTAAAAACGCGCCGCCGCGCAATTCGCGCACGGTTTTGAATGTAATGTTTTTTGCTTTTCCTTTTTCGTCGTATGAATCAAGCTTGTATTCGTATAACGTCCTATCGGCGTCGATTGTTGTTTGGTATTTCGTGTTGTCGATTTGCGTGTAAAAATACTGATATTTTTCTCCGAAAAAGCATACGACCGCAATGATCAAGGCGACCAACAAAACAGCTCTCGATACGATTGAAATAATTTTGCCTTTTCTCATTCTTCCCCCTTTATTGACCGCGGTTTGATATCTCGTCCGCAATGAACGCAGCCGCTATTCCCGCTATCATAAGCGCCGCAAGTATTGTCATATTGATGTCCTCTTTTTGAAATACGTTGTACCGTTATTCGTTTGACTGCATAATTTCCCGCGCTTTTTCTTCGGATAAAACTTTGTTTGCCGTCATACTGTCGAGCACTTGCGAAAGTCTTTGCTTTGCGAGTTCCGGAGATTCGTCGAGCGAATAGACGCTCGGCGCGTTCGGCAGACCGCTCAGCATCGCGCACTCGTAATCCGAAAGCTCCGACGGCTCTTTGCCGAAATATCCCTGCGCCGCCTCGCCGATACCGTAGTAATCGCTGCCGAAATATATCGTGTTTACGTACAGTTCAAAAATCTCGTTTTTGGAGAACGCTTTTTCCAGATCGAACGCCGCCCAGACCTCCGCGAATTTGCGTTCAAGCCGCTTTTCCTCCGAGAACCACACGTTCTTCGCCAGTTGTTGAGTTATCGTAGAGCCGCCCTGTTCAAGCGATTTGGTTTTGATGTCGTAAAGCGCGGCTCGGACTATCGACTTCACGCTTATCCCGTTGTGCTTGAAAAATCTCCTGTCCTCAACCGAGATTACCGCGTCTATGTAGAATTGCGGCAGTTCTTCAAATTTCACAAACTCCTCGTCCTCACGGATATTCTGCACGGCTTGCGTTATGGAAAGTCCCTTTTTGGAATCGTTCCACATAATCGCTCCTTTTACCGCGAAAAAGCCCGTAACAAGCATAACAAGTACTATCAGCACCAACAATATGCGCCAAACGACCTTTAAAACCTTTTTCATAACTTACCCCTTATTAAAATAACTGTAATGTTCTATTTCGCGGGAACCTTTCTTTGTTTCGCAAGCGTTTCCATTCCGACTTTCGCGAACATTACCGCTCCCCAAACCGTTATGCCGATAAGCATAAACGGTATGCAGACTATTCTTAAAACCGCACACGATGTTTTCTTAAATTTTGAGTTCATTTTTTACCGCCTTTCTCGGTCACTTTCTCTCCTTTTTCTCGTTAGCGCCGACAATACCCATATAAGTTTTCGAGGTTATCTTGTAGAACAGCACGTACAGCAGACCGAACACTGCAAAGCCTATCAGAGTAACCAGACCGAACAGCTCCACGTTGTAGAAGTCGAAAATGTTCAGCATATTGGCGATCATCGGAAACGCGAACAGCATATGGATACCCGCGGCGGCAAGCGGCAAAAAGAATACTTTCAGCACCTGCGAGTTTATAGCCGCGCGTATCTCGCGCCTTGTCATTCCGACTTTTCGGAGTATCTCAAACCGCGCCGCGTCCTCGTAGCCCTCGCTTATCTGCTTGTAGTACATAATAAGCGCCGCCGCCAGCGCGAACACTCCGCCCAGCAATATACCGAGAAACAGCAAGCCGCCGTAAATTCCGTAATAATCATCGACTATGGTCGCTTTGGTGTCAAAGCCCGTCGGCAAGTCGTATTTCCGTAATTGGTCTATGAAATTGCCGCTGTGCGTCAATATCTCATACACCCTGTTCACCTCGTTGATATCCTCGGTGATATCGAAACCGTAGGTGACTTTCAATTCCGAATAGTCGTAGCCCCAAGAGTGTCCGCCGTACATCTCGGCTTCTTTAAGCGCGTCCTCGCACATCTTGATAAGCGGAGCCTGAGCCTTGTAGAGATTTTTCAGAGCGTCAAGATCCCTAACGTACATTCTTACATAATCCTCCGACGCGTAGAAATTTTTTCGTTCAACGCTTTCGGGCACGACGCTTATCGGGATTATGTTGAGCGTGAGGTCGCCGAATTTCAGCGTGGAGTTCGCGGTGACGAGCTTTGTGCCTTCCTCAAATACCGCTATGTCGTTCTCTCCGAGTTCGAGACCCAATGCCCTGATGTTGTCGTCCGCTTCATCGAGGGGCTGAATTTCGCCGTTAAAGTGAACTTCCTGCGGGTCGAACTTTATCCCGCAAAGATAGTTTGCCATATCGTTGTAAAATGACATATTGTGCGTTACAGATGTGTTTTTGGGCGTGTAGTCCTCTTTTTCGACTTCGCCGTTTACAAGTTCGATTATCTCATCGGAATGAAGCTCGTCGGTGTCGCCCACCGTCATTGTGATGTCGTGCGGAAAGCGGTCGCCGACCATATCGGGTATGCCGTTGTAAAGCGATATCGTGCTGGAAAGCGTGACCAACACCATTGTGGACAGTATGCAGATAGAAGCCAAGCCCGCGCCGTTCTTCCTCATTCTGAACACCATCTGCGATACGGAAACGAAGTTTTTGGTTTTGTAGTAGTAACGCTTGTTTTTCTGTAAAATTCTGCATATAACCACGCTTCCCGCGATAAACAGCAGATAAGTCGCTATGATGACCATAATGACCGCGATAAAGAACAGTCCCACAGCCATAGACGGGTCTTTGATAACGGAAGCCATAAAGTAGGCGAAACCGAGCAGTATAAACCCGATAACAGCCGCGGGTACATTGGTGCGCGGCGGCTTTTCGCCGGTGCTTTCCGAATGAAGCAGTTCAATGGGTCTTGTGAAGAAAAGCTGCCGCAGCGAGTTCAGAAGAATAAACGTGAAGATCACGGCAAACAATATAAGCGACACTATTATCGCTATCGGGTCCACATAAAAACTGTAGTTCAGACTGCCGCGTATCATCTTCGCGGCAAGCATTTCGGCTAGCTTTGAAAACAGTATCCCGACGCCCAGTCCCGCAATTTCCGCCAGAAGATATACGAAAAGCGTTTCGTGAATCAGCACTTTAGCTATCTGCCCCTTGCCTAGTCCAAGTATATTATATAATCCGAACTCTTTCTTGCGCCTTTTAATAAGGAAAGAGTTGGTGTAAAACAGGAATATCGCCGAAACTATTCCCAATTGGAGTATCATAGTCATTCCGTCGCCGCCTACCATACTTTGGAGCATAGGGTTTGCGGATAGGAAAGTAATTATATAGAATATCGAAATCATCAGCGCGGAGGTGAGGATATAAGGAAGATAGGACTTGCCGTTTTTCCTTATTCCCGTTGCCGCAAGCCTTGAATACAGCCCCGCCATTACGCCTCACCGCCTTTGGAAGCCATTACGGTAAGCGCGTCCGATATTTTGCGGTACATTTGATCTACAGTGGCGTTTGCTCTGTATATCTGGTGGAATACCGCTCCGTCTCTGATAAACAGCACTCTTGAAGCGTGAGCGGCGGCTTTGGTGGAGTGCGTGACCATTAAAATAGTCTGTCCGCTTTGGTTTATCCCGCCGAACAGCTTCAACAGCTCGTCGGAGGATTTTGAATCCAAAGCGCCCGTAGGCTCGTCGGCTAGCAGTATCTTCGGGTCGGTGATAATGGCTCTCGCGACTGCGGCTCTCTGCTTTTGCCCGCCCGATACCTCGTACGGGTACTTGTTGAGTATATCGGGTATTCCCAGCGCTTTCGCTATCGGCAGAAGCTTTTGTTCCATTTCATTGGGCTTCATTCCGCGCAGAACAAGCGGCAGAAATATGTTGTCGCGTATCGTGAACGTGTCAAGCAGATTGAACTCCTGAAACACGAACCCCAGATTATCCCGCCGAAACGTCGCCATTTCGCTCTCCTTGATCTTCCCCAGATCGCGCCCGTCCAGTATAACGCTTCCCGAGGTCGCTCTGTCAAGCGCCGCCAGTATGTTCAGCAATGTAGTCTTGCCCGAGCCGCTTTCGCCCATTATCGCGATAAACTCGCCCTCCTCCGCGTTGAACGTAACGTTCGTCAGCGCTTCGACCTTATTTCCGCCGAAACGTCCCACATAAACTTTCTTTAAGTTATTTACTTCAAGTAACGACATCTTTTTCTCCTTATTTAAATTTAAATTTCAAAATCTCGTCTAGCTTACTCACTTCGCGCTTCGCGCTCCGTTCGCAAGCTATCCGAGACCGGTCTCCCTACGCTTCGCTCCGGTCGACACTTTTTGAAATTTATGCGCCGCCGGTTGGTTGCTTTTGTGGCAACGTTTTTAATTTATCGCCGCCGGTTGGTTGCTTTTATGGCAGCGTTTGAAATTTATGCGCCGCCGGTTTGTTGCTTTTACGGCAGCGTTTAAATTTTATTCGCTGCGGCGCTGCTTTTGTTCTGTTACCATTATATCAGATACGCACCGATTTTTCCATAGCTTTTGTCTTACATTTATCTTACAATTTTGTCACTCGGGTATGCAAAACCGTTTTCGAGCAGCTTCCGAAATTTTGAATAATCACCGTATCTCCTTGTGTATTACCCGATGAAACGGCATTTTTCACCAAAACTCCTTGACAAACCGCATAATATGTGATATAATATAAAAATAATGTGCTTTGAACAGCGCGGCAGTGAAAGAGATATATGTCGCGCAACGGGAAAGGATGTAAAAAGGGTCTGCTATGATAAAATCTATTAAACGAAAAGTGCAGCAAAACCGTTTTTTGTTTGAAGAGCTTGTTAAACGCGATTTTACCAAGAAATATAAACGCACTGTTTTGGGAATGCTGTGGAGCATTTTGGGTCCGCTTATGACGCTGGGCGTTATGGCGTTGGTCTTCAAGCAGTTTTTCGGGCGCAATATGGAGCATTACGTCATCTATGTGTTCTGCGGAAACCTTCTGTTCAGCTATTTCAAAGAAGCGACCAACGGCGGTATGACCGCGCTTCAGGCAAACGCCAAGATATTTTCCAAAGTCAACGTTCCGAAATATATGTTCGTGCTTTCAAAAAGCGTTTCCTCAACCATAAATTTCCTGATAAATTTATGTGTTCTGTTTATTTTCTGTTTGTTTGACAAAGTGGCGTTCACTTGGAAGTTCATTATGCTGCTTTACCCGATTTGTTGTCTGGTTATCTTCAATCTGGGCATGGGACTTATTCTGTCCGCTCTGTATATGATGTTTAAGGACTTAAAATACCTATACGACGTTTTCACAATGCTTTTGATGTACGTATCAGCGATATTCTATTCTATCGACACGTACGCAATGAACATTCAGCGCTTGTTCTATTTAAACCCCATATACGTTTATATCCGATATTTCCGAAAGATAATTCTGGAGGGCACCATTCCTCAGTTCTCGTTCCATCTTCTGGCGTTCGGATATGCCGCCGCGGCGCTTGTCGTGGGAATGGTGATCTACAAAAAACAGAATTACAAATTCTTGTACTATATGTGATGGGAGAGCCTTATGGAAAGCATTATTGAAGTGAAAAATGTTTCCGTAAAGTACATTACGGGCGATCTGCGGAATATCGGCTTTAAAGAGTTTGTGATGAAAAAGCTTACCCGCAAGTATCACGTAGAGGAATTTTACGCGGTAAACGACGTTTCATTCACCGTTGAAAAAGGCGATATGCTGGGAATTATCGGCACGAACGGCGCGGGAAAATCCACGCTTTTAAAAGTGGTAACGCAAATTATGAAGCCGTCGAAAGGCTCGGTAAAGGTAAACGGAAAAATCGCCGCTCTTTTGGAGCTTGCCAGCGGCTTCGACGGGGAACTGAACCTAAAGGAAAACGCCTATTTGCGCGGCGCTATGCTGGGCTACACCCGTGAGTTTATGGATAAGAAGTATCCCGAAATACTGGAGTTTTCCGAGCTTAAGGAGTTTGAGCAGCGTCCTTTCAAGCAGCTCTCCAGCGGTATGAAATCGCGTATCGCTTTTGCAATCGCGAGTATGCTCGAGCCGGAGATCCTTATTCTCGACGAGGTCTTGTCGGTCGGCGACGGCGCTTTCCGCAAGAAGAGCGAGGAAAAAATGCGCGAAATAATCAAAAACGGAAAAGCGACGATTTTAGTGTCTCATTCGCTTGACCAAGTTCGCAGAATGTGCAATAAGGTTTTGTGGCTCGACCACGGAAAGCAGGTGGCATTCGGCGAGACGGCTCCGCTTTGCGACGCTTACGCGGAGTTCCTGCAAACAAAAAAGCTTCCTGAATTTCATTGAAAACCCTTGTGTTTGGTTTCCTCCGCTTATGTCGGAGGATTTTTTTTGCCTTTTTTAAACAAAATATGATATGATTACAGATGTATCATTTGACATTTTAAACAAAAAACTAATCGTGGATTATCGCTTTTGTCGAAAATTCACAAAAACTCTTGCAATTATTGAGAAAATATGTTATAATTATTTCAATTAGTAATAGCGTGATGTTTGCTAAAGTAAAGAAGTAATAAAGCCAATTACTTAAACGCGGGAGAGGGGCTTTGCTATGTGCGAACAATTTGACGAAAAATATAAAGACAGACTTGTGAAAATGATGGGCTGCGACGCTGACACTGCGCATTTTTACTATTCCGTTGAGGACGACGAGTTTTTTCAAATAAGTGGCAATCTGTTTCCCGATATTTCGGGCGACCCGTTGGACTATCTTATGACAAGCGGACTTATCGAGAAACAGTCGGAGCCCGTATTCTCGGTTTTCAGCTCGAAGATACAGGACGGCATTATTAACGGCACAGACAAAAACTCGGCGTACACGGATATCTCCATAAAACTTCCCGGTTGTGAAGAATATAAGATGTGTCATTTGTACGCGCTTTTTCTGCGCGATGAAAACGATAAAATAACGGATATCCACTATAATCTGCGCCCGTATACTCCCATTGAGAATTTCAACCGCGAGGTCTTAAAAGCCTTTTCCTCGGATAAGAACCCGAAGCTGTTTGCGGGGCGCTGCGCGCGCGTCATCAAAGACAACCCCGATAAGGAGATAGCGTTCATTCAGTTTGACGTGGAGCGTTTTAAGCTGATAAACGAGACCTACGGCGTTGAAATGGGCGACAATCTTTTGCAGTTTTTCAATGATTCGCTCGCCTTGGTTTGCTCCGAGGAGCAGCCGTTTTGCCGTCTAACTGCGGACGTTTATATGATAGTCACCACATTTGATACCAAGGATAACCTTATAAGTTTTATCCGTAAGGTCGAGAGTATGCTGTGCGGCTATCACGGTATGGAATATCGGTTGGTGTTCGGCGTGAGCGTAGTCGACGACAGAACGTGTCACACGCGCCGCCACGGCGACAACGCTTCGCTGGCGCGGCAGCTTATAAAGGGCAACGCGCTTCAGAATATCGGTTTTTACAGCAGCAATATGAAAACAGAGCTTCAAAAGAAGCAGTCCATAGAGGACGATATGCACAAGGCGCTCCTCAACAACGAATTTGTGATGTTTTTACAGCCCAAGCACTCTATAAGTACGGGCAGGATAATTGGCGCGGAGGCGTTGGCGCGTTGGAATCACCCGACAAAGGGTATGGTGTCGCCCGGCGAATTTATCCCGGTGTTTGAGCAGAACGGTTTTATTATCAAGCTTGACGAATTCATTTGGGAGGAAGCCTGCAAGCGTATCAGAAGCTGGATAGACGCTGGTCTTGAACCCGTGCCGATCTCCGTGAACATCTCGCGCGAATACATTCATACGATCGACGTTACGTCAACGCTTTTGAAGCTTGTCGAGAAATATGACATCCCCATTTCGCTTCTGGAGCTGGAGATTACCGAAACGCTCGACAGCAAGGGCGTTGAGGACATTGTAAAAAAGATGAAAAACGCGGGCTTCAAAATGCTTATGGACGATTTCGGCTCGGGTTATTCCTCGCTCAATATGCTTAAAAGCACTCCGTTTGACGTTCTTAAGATCGATAAAAGCTTCCTGGACGAGTTTATGGAATCTACGCGCGGCAGGAAGATCATCGAGCACACCATTTCAATGTCTCAGGATATCGGCTTGGATATCATCGCCGAGGGCGTTGAAACTCTTGAACAGGCGGAATTCCTCAGCGAATGCGGCTGCGATTCGGCACAGGGCTTTTATTACTCAAAGCCTATCCCCGCCGCGGATTTCGACAAGAGATTGGTGGAAATAAACGGAAAGCACGTATAAACCGCATATAAAACGTCCCCGCGTAAGGTCGTCTTACACGGGGACGCGTTTATTATTGACGTAACTTATCTTCGGCGAAGAGCGACTTTTTTTACAAGCGCGATAAGCCCTTTTGTTATCAGGTTTACCGCAAGGATAGTCAGCGAAACGAACGCCGCCGCTTCCAACAGCACTTGAGCCTCGAATTGGTTTATCATAAGAGCCACCGGTTTGGTGTCCGCGTTTGCCAAAAACGCTACCGCAGAAATCGTCATCATCGAGTTTACGAAGAAATAAGTGAACGATTCCATTATCGTCGAGCGCAGCGTCGGAATGAAAACGTCTCGTATCATTCTGAAACGTCCTATGCCGAGCGTCGCGCCGACCGCTTCCAAGTCTCCGGAAAGCTTGCCCATACTGTTGTAGAACATCAGATATGGCGACGAGAAGAAGTGGATAGAGTTGACAAGTATCAAAACCGCAAACGTTCCGTAGATAAACGACCCTTTAAACGCCAGAACATAAGAAAGACCCAACACTATTCCGGGAATGGCAAGAGAGGTTATCGACAACAAATGCAGCACCCGTGAGCTTTTCGACGGGGAACGCGAGGTGAGGTATGCGCTGACGAACGCTATCACGGTGCCGAGTATCGACACTGTAAACGCAATGAATATCGAGTTTCCGAGATAGTTCATTGCGCCCTTTGCGACAGTGCTTTCGATATTGTGCATTGTAAACGACATATCGGTCGGATACTTCTGCGCGAAAGTAAGCTGAATGAACGATACTATAGGATACACGACAAGCGCCGAGACTATTGCCAGAAAAACGGTGGAAAGCGCGTCGCGCAGAGGACTTTTTTGTATCACAAACGGCTTTGCCACAACGGAGTTCGCGCGGTTTTTGCAGAACATATCCGCAAAGAACGCAAGCACCGCCGGGATAAGAAGCATTGTGCCGAAAACCGCGCCTTGGTTGAAGTCCAATCTGCCGATGACCTCTTCGTACATCAGCACCGGAAGCGTTTTATAAGTGCCGCCAACCATTATCGGAACGCCGTAGTCGGTGACTATCATCGTGAACGTCGCGAAAACGACGTTCAGCAGCGGCTTTCGCAGATACGGCAGCGTGATAGCCGTAAGGCGGTTCGCTTTCGGAATTCCCAGCACCGCCGCCGCTTCGTAAGGCGCGGCGTTTTCGTATTGCAGTATGTCATATATCATCAGATACGCCACGGGGAACGAATACATCACGCTGCCCACAACTATTCCCCAAAAGCCGTAAATTCCCTGAGAAAGCCCCAGAAAACGCGTTATCTTGCCGTTCGAGCCGAACAGTATCACCAAACCCATTCCGTGAGAAATGGACGGCACGAGCATTGGCAGCGTCAGCAGAACGCGGAAAAGCGGTTTCAGCTTTGCTCTTGTTCTCGACATACACCAAGCGATGATAAACGCCAGCGTTACGGAAATTACCGTCGCCGTAAGAGAGACCAAAACGGAATGAAGCACGCTTCTGCCGACGAGCGGATTTGAAAATATCTTGTTGAAGTTCGCGTCCTTAAGCCTTATCAGCAGAGTACACAGCGGGTAGAGCACCGCCGTTGCGAAAAACAAGCCGACCAGTATTTTAGCCGCGCTTATTCCCGGAGAGCGTTTTTTTATCATCGCGCACCCCCGGCAAATTTCATAAGCGACGCTATCTTTTTGTTAAGATTTTCGATAACGAAGCTCTTTACGTAGTCGTCGGCGGGATTTGCGAGAATTTCCTGCGGAGTGCCGATCTGATGTATGTGCGCTTCTCCCATTACCATAATGCGGTCGCTCATCGCGAACGCTTCCTCCTGGTCGTGGGTTATGTAGATCATCATGGTGTGCATTTCCGCTTGGATACGCTTGAGTTCCTCGCGCAGAGACAGTCTTGTAGCCGCGTCAAGGGCGCTCATCGGCTCGTCGAGCAATATTATCTTCGGCGAGAGCGCCAGCGTTCTCGCGATTGCCACGCGCTGCATTTGTCCGCCCGAAAGTTCGCTAGGGAACTTATCCGCGTGCTCCGAAAGCCCCACTTGCTCGATAAGCCGAGCGGCGGTCTCATGAGCCTGTGCCTTTAATTCGGGGCGAAAGCGCATTGCGTATTCAACGTTGCGCCGCACCGTCATATTTTCAAACAGTGCGTAGTTTTGGAAAACTATGCCCATTTCGCGTTTGTCGGGGGAGGCGTTGGTGATGTCCTTGCCGTCAAGGGTTATCGAGCCGCTGTCGGCTCTTACCAGACCTATCAAAATACGTAAAAGCGTGGTTTTGCCGCAGCCCGAGGGTCCCAATATGGAAAGGAACTCGCCGCCCGCGGCTTCAAAGTTGATATCGCAAAGCGCGTCCTTGCCGTCGAATTTTTTGTTTAATGCTGTAACTTGTAATGATTTCATCCGATTTTTCCTTCCAGAATAAATTCAAAGTCTGTTTCGTTCGCGCCTAAAAATATTCTCGGGGAATATTCCCCGAGAACTTTTATCGTATCAGTGCGTCCACTTATCGAGCAGTGCGTCCTTTTTGGCAACGTCGCGTATGCCGTCCATATTGCCGTATGGAACGCTCTCGGGGAAGCTCTTCATCTCGGATTTCTGATTTTTGTATATTTTTTCCGGGTTATAAAGCTCCTTGTCTTTGGGAGACACATCGCTTACTATATAATTGAACACTTTCATAACGTCCTCGTCCTTTTCTTTGCCCGCTATGACCGCGCTTGAGTAGGTCGTGTAGGGAGCGCCCTCTTTAAACCACGAGATGGTGAAATCGGAGCCTTTGTCAATCTCATAGGCGGCTTGGTACGTTATTCCAAATCCGATAGCAGCTTCGCGTTGAAGCAAAGCCTTAACGGGTCCCGAACCCGAGGTCGTGAAGCCCTGTCCCGACATATTCTCGGCAAGCTTGTCAAAATATTCAAAAGCCTTGTCCTCACCGCGCTCGTTCACCATATTCAGCAAGAAAATAAAGCCCGTACCGGAGCTTTTGGGATTCGGCATCGAGATAAGACCTTTGTACTCAGGCTTCAACAAATCGTCATAGCTTTTGGGAATTGCCACGCCTTTTTCCTCAAGCATTTTTTCGTTTATAATAACGCAGCCGCTCATCAAAACCCACGGCGTGTACTTCTTTTCCTCTGGAACAAGGCTGTCCTCGAACACGCTGAAATCAACGTCGTCAAGCGTTGCGAGACTGTCCTTGCACTTTTCGAGATAAGTTGTTTCAAGCTCCATAATAATGTCCATATCGCCGCTTGTACCTTCAGCCGCGAGTTTCGCCGCAAGTGCGCCCGTGTCGATATCCACAAGGTTTATTTTATACTCGGGGAACTTTTCGTTCAGCATTTTGCGTGCGTTTTCGTTTCTGTAGTCCTCGGCGGAGGAATAGATCGTTATCGTTTTATCCTCTTTTTTGCCGCAGCCCGTAAATGTTCCGCAGCACATAACAGCCGCCATAAGCGCCGATAAAATACGTTTCTTCATTTTCATAGTTGTTTCCTTTCCAAATTAAATATATTTCTTCCCGAGCGCGGGGGTTATACGTTATAGGTCTTGTCTATCGCTTTGAGTTCACGGAACGTGTCTATCTCAACGATGTCGTCCTCGTGCCCGGGGATTATCTCGACCTTGTATTTCCCGCGGAACATCACGTTAGGCACCTGTTCCCAGTACATTTCCTTGCCGCCCGGAGACTCGTAAGCGGTTTTGATATCCTCGGCAAGCCGCGCGCCGTCGGACGAATTAAAGTAATAAACTCCGTACATCTGATAGCAGTTCAAGCCGCCGACCTTTTCCTCGTCGATAAAGCCGTCCTTTTCGGTTATGCACCAGTCGTCCGTTCTGTCTTTCCATACGCCCAAAACATTGGAGCTGTAATTGTATTTGCGGATTATTTTGGGGTTGGATACGAGCAGATCGGATTCGAGAATGTAAGCGTTCTGCATAAGAAAACGCGCCGCCATCGCCGAAGAGATGTTGTTAGCTTCATTGTACGACGGGTTCTCGATAAATTTAATCATCGGATACTTATATAAAAGCTGGTCGAACTGTTCCGCCAGATATCCGCGCACTATGTAAATATCGCTTATTCCCGCTTCAAGACACGCGTCGATCATAGTGTCGATAAGCCGCTTGCCGCAAACGCGTACAAGTGGCTTCGGGGTGTTGAGCGTGATGGGCACCAGTCTGGAGCCGAACCCCGCCGCGATAAATATGGCGCGTTTTGCGCGATACGGCTCTAAAGCCTGTATTCCCTCATCGGTTATTTTTCCGTTTTTGATAAACCCGTTTTCCGAAAGCGTTTTGCAAACACGGTTTATCGTGGAAAGCGAATGACGCGTCGTTTCCTCCAGCTTCCGCTGAGTAACGGGACCGTCCGTCTGCGCCATACAGCAAAGCACGTCGAATTCCTTGTGTGAGAGTTTCATTTTATTTGCTTCCTTTTGTTTCATTTTCATGTCGTTTCTTTTCAACGAAACATATTATATCACGCTCCCCGCGATTTGTCAATAGATTTTGTTTCATTTTCAGATATTTTTCATAAAAAAGCAAACAACAGGGCGGCAGCGTCGTGTAACGTTTTACATTGTGAAGATCCGCATAAAAACGCTCTCCGCGCCTGTTTTACGCAAGCGCGGAGAGTATCGAGTTATAGTCTCTTAACAAAACACGGTGTTTTGTTTCGCTTAAATTTGTTTATTTTTCAGCAGAACAACAGCGTTAGCGCCTATTCCCGCGCCGCCCAGACCCAAACCCTCTTCGGTGGTGGCTTTTACGGAAACGCGGTCGAGTTCGCACCCGAACGCCGCCGCGAGATTTTCCCGCATTTTAACGATATATGGCGCGAGTTTCGGTTTTTCCGCTATTATTGTGATATCGAGGTTTTCAAGAGCGTACCCCGCGTTCGTCATTTTTTCAATGACCTGTTCCAAAAGTTTCATGCTGTCGGCGTTTTTGTAACGCACGTCGGCGTCGGGAAACAAATGTCCTATATCGCCGAGCGCCAAAGCTCCCAGAACCGCGTCCATAAGCGCGTGAGCCGCAACGTCCGCGTCGGAGTGACCCAACAGCCCCAATTCATACGGAATTTCCGCTCCGCATAAAACCAAGCGTCTGCCCTCGACAAGCCTGTGAACATCGTAACCGAATCCAATCCTCATTATATACTCCGTTCGTTCAAACCGCTATTATCGTCCGTTTGTTTCGATATATAGCTTCGGCGGCGGTCAGATCTTCCGCGCGCGTTATTTTCATATTACAGCCCGATATTTCCGTTATCTTAACGTATTCTCCGCAAAGCTCCAAGACCGAGCTGTCGTCGGTGACGTTTTCCAATGCCGTTTTGTCGGCTTTTTCAAGACACGACAGATACAGCTTCTTCTGAAACACCTGCGGCGTCTGCGCGTAATAAAGAGTATCGCGCGGCGGCGTGCTTTCGATAAAACCGTTTCCGCCGACCGCCTTTATCGTATCAACGGCGGGCACGGCGGCAATTGCGGCATTGAACTTTTCCGCGTCCGCTATCACCTTTTCAATATCCGACGTTTCGATAAGCGGTCTGGCTCCGTCGTGTACCGCTATGTAATCCGCTTTCGCCGAGACAGCCTCCAGCGCGTTTCTTACCGACTGCATACGCGTTTCTCCGCCCGCGACGACCGCCGCGAGTTTTGTTACGCCGAAATTACGAGCGATTTTTTCATAACGAGCCTCGTCGCCGTCGGGAGCGGCGATTATCACCTCGCCGATTTTTTCCGACCTGTCGAACTTCAGCGCGCTCATCACGAACACGGGCGTGTCGCCTATTTTTTCAAGCTGTTTGTTCACGCCGTTCATTCTGGATGAAAACCCCGCCGCCAATATAATTGCCGAAACCATAACACACAACCTTTCAGCTTTTGAAATTTCCGTGGAACTTGAAATAATTCAGTTCGTCGCCGAAATTCTTCAACAGCTTGCGAACCACCGGATTTTCGATATTTCCCGTGAACTCTATATAAAACATATAGTCGTTCGGATATTTAAGCCGGATATCAACGGGCAGCGGCTTTGACTGTATCTTCGTCATGGACATTCCGTTCACGGCAAATTTTGTAAGCAGTCTGTAAAGCGAACCCGCTATATTCGGTATGGAAAGCGACACCGCGACGGTATCCGCGCCGTCGTAGACCTCGACGTTTTTGGAAACGCAAATGAAACGCGTGCAGTTGTTCGGGTCGGTGGCGATGTGCTTTCTTATAACGTCAAGCCCGTGCATTTCCGCGCACTCTTCCGAGCAAATGCAGCCAAGCTCCGAACTGGGGTTTTCCGACACCATCTGCGCGGCGGCGGCGTTGTTGTGATACGGGATAACGGTAAGTTCTCTGTGGTTGTTGATATATTCCGCGCACTGACGGATAGCCTGCTCGTGCCCGAAAAGTATCTTAATATCGTCCTCCGAGACCCCGTGCTTTGCCGCAAGGACATGCGCGCACTCCACCTTTGTGGTTTGGCAGATGTAAACGCCGTGGCTTTCCAGAAGCTCCATATTTGCGGCAACCTCGCCCGCCGTGGAGTTCTCAACGGGAATCACGCCGTAATCTACGTCGCCGTTTTCCACCGCTTCAAAAACCTCGCGGAACGCCGCGTAATAGCTTATGTTTCCGCTTTTGAAAAGCTGCTTTGCCGCCGCGTGTCCGTAAGCGCCCTCTATTCCTTGAACAGCCACCGACGGGCGGAGTTTCGCTTCTTTTATGTGCGGTATCTCCGCGTCGGGCGTTATTTCGTTTATCTGCGACACCTTGGAGATATCCATAATGTTCATAAACAGGAACGCCGCGCTTTTGCGCAGTTCCTCGGGAGAGTTCCGCTTTACATTATCAATGATAAATTTCTCCCTGTCGCTTTGAAACACCACCATATTGTTGGCGGCTTTGTATTTCGCGACGTCCGAAGCAAGTTCCATACGTTCCAGAAACAATTCCAAAATTTCGTCGTCGAGCTTGTCTATTTTAACGCGAATTTCGCTAAGATCCATTGTTATTCCTCCGCTACGTAAACCGTGACGATCTCGCCCTCGCTTACGTTTATTACGTCTCCGATCTCCTTGCTGCACTTTATGACATATCCTACGCTCATGGTGTTGTCAACCATCTTTTCAATGGAATATTTGATGTTCAGTTCGGAAAGCGTTTTTACATATTCCTCGCCTGTCTTTCCGCGGTATTCGGGAAGAGTGACGGCGGCGCTGCCCTTGCTCACCTTGTCCTTGATTTCCGTACCCTCTTCCGCCATTGTTCCCTCGGGAACGGACTGGTCGTACATCAAGCCCGCACGGTGCTCCTCGGAATACTCATAGGTGGGAACGAACGTGAACATATCGTACTGATTGGTAGTTTTTGTGTAAATGCGGTCGGTGAAATCAGGCACCCTTATCTGGTCTTTAAGCTCGGAAACTATGCTTTCGGATTTCGAGTTTTCGGCGTCGTCGGCAACAGAGTTTGCCGTATCCTGCGTCAAATCGGACGAGTTTTCGCCCGCGGCGTTTTGAGTTCCGCTTACCGTCTGCGAAAAGCCGCTTTCGGTGTCGGATTCGGGTAAAGCGACTTTCGGCACGAACTTGCCCGACATCGCCAGCGCGAACACAACGGCGAAAAGTATAAGAGTAACTCCCGAAACAATCAAAGCCGTGAGCGTTTTTCTGCGCTCCTTTTGCTGTTTTTTGAGCCTTTTCTGCGTTTTTTCGGAAAGCTCCGACGAAATCTGCCCTTTGGCGTTTTTTCCGGACGCGTTTCCGGGGGTCGTAAATTTCGGGGGCGCGAAGAGACGGCTCACGAAATCGCCGATATCGTGTATGCGCTGCTCGGGAGAATGAGCCATTCCGCGCATTATGACTTTGGAGACGTTTGCGGGAACGTTTCTGTTCACCAGCATAGGCTCGGGACATTCCGCGACCCCGCCCGAAGTGGATTCAACGGGCGCGGTGCCCGTCAAAACGCGGTAAAGCACTGCGGCGATACCGTAAACGTCCGTCCATGTGCCGTTCATTTCGTTGTCCGAGTATTGCTCGGGCGCGGCATAGCCGTTGAATATCTCACAGGCTATTTCGGTGTTTGTGGTACGCGCGGCGGGAATGCAGAAGCTTGTGAGCTTGAGTTCCATTTTGTCGGTGACAAAGATCGTCTGCGGAGAAATGCCGCGGTGGATTATTTCCTCTCGGTGCGCCAGGGAAAGCGTGGTGAAGATGGGCGGGAAAAGCTCTTTCACCTGATCCCAGGAAAGCCCTCCGGAAGAATTTGCCAAAAACGTTTTCAGCGAAATACCGTTTATGAACTCAAACACGGCATAGCAAGTGTTGTTTTCAAAGAAAACATCCAGCACCGCCTGAATGTGCGTCATACCGCGAAGCTTCATCAACGTGCGGTTAAGATCCTCAAATTCGGACATATATGTTTTATAAAGCGGGCTGTTTTTGGAATTTACCGTTACGGCGGTCTCGCCTTTTTTGCGCGAACAGAGCGTGTCGGGCATAAATTCCTTTATCGTTACCTTTGTTCCGGCTAATTGGTCGTACCCGATATAAGTCGCACCCTCGCCGTTGTACGATATCATTCGCCCTACGATATAACGGTCGTTGAGAAGCGTTTTGGGTTCGAGATACGTTGGGATATACGGATCGTCGTCGCTGTATCCGCAGAGCTTGCACGGTCCGTCGTAGGTCTTATCGTTCATACAGCCCATACAAAGTGTTGTTTTTGTAAGCATTGCGTTCTCCTCATTAAAAAATACAATGGACAATTGACAATTATGGTTGTGACTGCGGACAATGGGGTTTATTGCCGCTCGGCAAGTCTGTATTTAGAACCTGTCTTCATAGGATTTGTACGTGGTTTTTCGTGCAATAACCTGTGAAGACAGGTTATTAGCGTTTGGAGCATATCGGAGGGGCTATAAACCTCGTAACTCGCATCAATTACCGAAATTGTACATTTCCCATTATACATAGTCAATTAACAAAAGTGATACGCGTATTTTCTTATTAAACGTCATCAATATACTATAATACTATACATCAAAAAATTCAAAAAGTCAAGAACTGTGACGGAGTTGTAACTTTTTTAAGCAAAAATGTTACAATTTTGTAACCTTTTTAGTTCTTTTTAACATCGAATTCCACCGCCGAAAGTATTTTTTGTGCATTGTGACTGTAAAGCCGCTGTAAGATATTCTGATTTTTTGGGTATGATTTGCTAAATTTTATGTGAAAACGCTTGCAAAATCCAAAAAAATGTGATATAATAAAATCCAAGGACGATCGGCGTCCCAAGTCGAAAGGAGTATTATATTATGAGTTTTGTAGACAATGTTATCAACACCACCAAAAACGTCGCGGCAACAGCAGGCAAAAAAACCGACGAGGCAATTAAGATCTCCAAGCTGAAGCTCAGAAGCACTCAGCTTAACAGCGACATTAAAAACAAGAATGAGAAACTGGGCGCGTTAGTTTACGATATGGCGAAGTCCGGCGAAAAGGATACGGAGGCTTTTGACGCTCTCGTAGCGGAGATCGACGCGGTGAACACCGAACTTGCCGATATCGAAAAGCAGCTTGACAGCTTAAAGGGCGTGGTTGCTTGTCCTTCTTGCGGCGCTAAAACCGCCGACGACAACACTTTTTGCCCCAAATGCGGCGCGAAATTGCCCGAAAAGCCCGCTCCCGAAGCGGAGTCGGACGTGACTGTCGAGGATAATAAGGACGAGTAATTTGAAAAAATTTTCGTGAAGTGTGTTTTTGGAAACTGCCAATGAAGCGGACGGAATTCATTGACGGTTCGGCGCGCCGTGTTTGCGGCGCGTTTTTTTGTTTAAATCCTCTTGTTAAACAAGGCGATTTTTACAAAACGGAGACGTGAAAATGTTGCATATTTCACAAAAAATCGCGTATTTTCGTATAATACCGTAAATATCCGTTGTCAAAACGGATTTTTTGTGATATAATTAAAATTGTGGTTTACCGCTTTTGAGCGGCAAATTATTTCAGCTTTAAATTACATATTTAAGGACAAATCAAAAGGAGAACAAAATGAAACTGAAAAAGATAATGGCGGCTACTGCCGCTTCGGTTATGCTCTGCACAATGACTGCGTGCGGAGAAAGCACTTCAAGCAGCGGTTCCGCTGCAAACAACGGCAGTGATCCTGCTGTTTCCGGAACAACAGCACCGTCTATAAATTCCGGAACATCTGCGGCTTCGTCGGACGCAGCTTCTAATGCAAGCGGCGACGCGTCTGCTGCCGAATCTGCGGCAAGCACTGCGGAAAGCGTTGAAACGCTCGATGTTGGCGATAAAGTATTCAACATAGGTATTTGCCAGCTTTTGGAGCATCCTGCTCTCGACGAGGCAACAAAGGGTTTTAAAGAAGCGCTTGTCGCGAAGCTCGGCGAGGATCACGTTAAGTTTGACGAGCAGAACGCTCAAAACGAGGCTGCAAACTGCGCTACCATCAATAACAAGTTCGTTTCCGCGAACGTTGACCTTATTATGGCGAACGCTACCGCCGCTTTGACCTCCGCAGCTTCGGCTACGGATACCATTCCGATCGTCGGCACGTCTATCACAAGCTACGACGTTGCTTTTGAGGGCGCGGACTGGAAAGGCAAAAATATCACGGGCGCGTCCGACCTCGCTCCGCTCGACCAACAGGAAGATATGATCAAGGCTATTTTCCCGGACGCTAAAAAAGTAGGTATTCTGTACTGCTCTGCTGAGCCGAACTCCAAGTATCAGGCTGAGGAGATTGAAAAGTATCTTAAAGAGGACGGAATAGAATACAAAGAATACACCGTTGCGGATTCCAACGAGATTCAGGCGCAGGCTACTACCGCAGCGAACGAGTGCGACGTAATTTACATTCCTACCGACAACACCATAGCGAACGCTGCGGAAAATGTCAAGAATGTTGTCGTTCCCGCGAAAAAACCCGTTGTTGCGGGCGAAGAGGGTATATGCAAGGGCTGCGGCACCGTTACGCTTTCCATAAGCTATCACGATATGGGCTACAAAGCGGGCGAGATGGCTGCCGATATTCTTGCTAACGGCAAAAAGGCGGGCGATCTTGAGATCGGTTACTCTCCCGTTACAAAGAAATACAATAAAGAAATTTGCGATGAACTGGAAGTTAATGTTCCCGACGAATACGCGGCTATAAAGCAATAAGAAACGCGGAGCGAATGTTATCTGCCGATAAATGAGATTGCGCCGTCCGTTGAACGGGCGGCGCAATATTAAAAGGATATATTTACTGACAGGAGAAATGACGGTAATGGGCAATATAATAGATAGAATAATATATGTGGTGACTTCACTGCCAAACACCCTGCCGGGTACGGTGTCGCAAGGACTTATATGGGGCGTTTTGGCAATTGGAGTGTACATCACATACAAGATTTTGGATTTTGCGGACTTGACCGTGGACGGCTCGATAGGTACGGGCGGCGCGGTTGCTATCATACTCATTGCTAACGGCGTGCCTATGTGGGTCGCTCTTATATGCGCGTTTGCGGCGGGCTGCCTTGCGGGATTGATTACGGGTTTGCTGAATACTCTGCTCGGCATACCGGGGATATTGGCGGGTATACTTACGCAGATCGGCTTGTATTCCGTGAATCTTGTTATTCTCGACGGCGCGAACAAATCAATAAGCGTTGATAAATTTTCGCTTTTGTTGTCCTCGCGGCGCGTGGCGGTAAGCGGCGGATTTTCCGTATTCGGCTGGGAGATCGGCAAAGCGATAATTATCGTTGCGGTCATTATCGCGGCGCTGTACTGGTTCTTCGGTACGGAATACGGCTTCACAATACGCTCGACGGGCTGCAACGCGAATATGGCTCGCGCGCAGGGCATAAACACCAAAAAGTCGACCGTCATAGCGTTGGTGCTGTCAAACGGTCTTGTGGGCTTGGCGGGCGGTCTGCTGGCACAGTATCAGGGCTTCGCCGATGTAAATATGGGGCGCGGCGCTATCGTTATCGGACTGGCTTCGGTTATCATCGGCGACGTTCTCGGCACGGCGATATTCCGCAAGCGTTTCAACTTTGTTGCGCGGCTTTCATTCTGCGCGTGCGGCGCTATCATCTACTACCTTGTATTGTCGATCGTAATGCTTTTCGGTCTGCCCGCAACGTTCAACAAGCTGTTCTCGGCGGTAATCGTTGCAATATTCCTCGCGGTGCCGTATCTTAAGAAATCCTCGAAGAACTCATATCGGCGAGCCGCCCGAAATTCTCTGAAAGCAAAGCTGTTAAATATGGAAACCGAAGAGAAAGGAGCTGCGGACAATGCTGACGCTGACTGACGTGAGAAAGACTTTCAACGCGGGTACGATAAATGAAAGAAAGGCGCTGAACGGCGTGTCGCTGTCACTTGAAGAGGGCGATTTCGTGACGATAATCGGCGGAAACGGCGCGGGAAAATCCACGACTCTGAACGCTGTCGCGGGCGTGTGGCCGATCGACAGCGGCTCTATCGAGATAAACGGCAAGAACGTGGTGGGGCTTCCCGAACACAAACGTGCCGCGTTTATCGGTCGAGTATTCCAAGACCCGATGACGGGCACGGCGGCGACTATGGAGATTCAGGAAAACCTAGCGCTTGCGAAACGCAGAGGACAAATGCGCGGGCTTGGCTGGGGAATTACCAAAAAAGAGCGCGAGGAGTATCATGAGCTGCTGAAAACGTTGGACTTGGGGCTTGAGGACAGAATGACCTCAAAGGTCGGTTTGCTTTCGGGCGGACAGAGACAAGCTTTAACTCTGCTTATGGCGACGCTCAAAAAGCCCGACATTCTCCTTTTGGACGAGCACACCGCCGCTCTCGACCCAAAGACCGCCGCAAAGGTGCTGGAGCTTTCCGATAAAATTATTGAGGAAAATCATCTTACCGCGATGATGGTAACGCACAATATGGCGGCGGCGATAAAGCACGGCAACCGCCTTATAATGATGAGCAACGGACGAATTATCTACGACGTGAAAGGCGAGGAAAAAAAGCACCTTACTGTGGATATGCTGCTTCAGAAGTTTGAGGAGGCAAGCGGTTCGAAGCTTGTTAATGACAGAATGCTGTTTTCCAAGGACGATACCGAATAAACCAAAATTACCCCCGTTGTCAGCGGGGGTAATTTTGTTGAAATAAGGAGCGGATTTGTTACTTAACGGACTGCGATGAAACCGTTGTTTGTGAAGCGTCTGCATTTGCCGAGCTGCTGACCGTAGGTTCGGAGGCGGTTCCGGAGATCTTTGCCATAACTTCTTTCGCGAACGGCTGAAGCTCCTTGGGCAGAGCGGACGCGTCGCCGTTTTTGAGCGCTTCACGTGCCTGCGCTATCTGTTCGTCGGTGAGGTTATAGGATTTCATCACATCGGAATACTGCGCCATTACCTCTTCGACTTTTTCATCGGATATCTTCCCCGCGTCCTCGGCGGGTGCGGGGAATTGTCTGCCGTTGGAGTCTATCGTGTAGTTGTCGTGCAGAATAAGGTCGTTAACTGTGACGAACTCGTAGCCTTGACCTTTAAGCTCCGAAAGTATCTCGGGGAGCGCTTCGGTGGTGTTTTCCAAATCGTTGTGGAACAGTAAAATGGAGCCGGGCTTCACGCCTTTAAGTACCTTTTTCTTGATATCGGCGGCTGAGCCTTTTTTCCAGTCTACGCTGTCGACGTCCCATTGAATTACTTTCATTCCCATTCCGTCAAGCGTGGTGATAAGACTGTCGTCGTATTCGCCGTATGGAGCGCGATAAAGCGTAGGTTCTTCGCCCGTAAGCATTTTTATCTTACGGCTGCACTCGCGGGTGTCGGCGATAAGGTCGTTGACGTTCGCGCCCTGAACGTGCGGGTGTTTATCCGAATGGTTTTCTATTTCGTGACCCGCCTCAAAGAATTTTTTAACGTCGTCCGGATAACGGTCGCACCAATCGCCCGTGATGAAAAAAGTTGCTTTCGCGTCGTTGTCTTTTAGAATGTTTAAAAGTTCGTCGGTGTTGGAATTTTCCCATGCAACGTCAAACGTAACCGCTATCTTTTTATCGTCGCATTCCGTGGAATAAATGGGCAGAAGCTGTTTTTCGGCGCGTCCGCGCACGGATGCCACTATTAAAGTTATCGTGACTGCCGCCGCCGCGGCAATAAGCACGGCTATTGCGATAGCCCATTTTATCTGCTTTTTCGTAAAGGTAACTGCTCTCATAATTTATTTCCCTCCATTGTTGTACTCTCCGAAAATCGGTATTGGACTGTTTTATATTATGAACAAGTCCGTGTTTATATGACAACCTTGCTCTTTGTTTTTGTACCGAACTTTCAAAGGGCGCACTGCCGAAAAAACTTTTTATGATAATACTCAAAAAGAGAAAGTATGTTTTCTTGTTTTTGTCGAAAAATGGGACTATAATTATTATTGAAGCCACAAGTATAATTTTGTTGTGGTAAAACGCCGTAATAACAATCTACAGGAGGTAAACATCATGAGCGTAATAGAGAAAATCTATGAGGCGTACATTGCGGGCGAGCTTGAAATAAAGCCCGACCGTCCCGACAGCGAATTCACCGAGAAAATTGCCGAATTGGAAAAGCAGTTCGGAATGACCGAGGAACAGTCGGAGATTTTCGAGGAACATTTCCTGGAAGCATCCGACAACCGCGCCAAAGCGATGTTTTTCGCGGGCTTCAAATTGGCGGCGGAACTGAACGGCGAGATTTTCAAAAAAGACTGAAAAATGCGTTTCCCCGCGCGAACTTCGCGCGGGGAAACATTTTTTGCGATATTAACAAGACGAAAAAGTCAAACTCCGTGAGCCGCGTCCGCCAAACCTTTTGCAAGCTTTTCAATCTCGACAGCCGCGTTCCCGCCATATCTTTCCACAAGCCGCACCATTGCGGAGCCTACGATAACTCCGTCCGCGAGTTTTACCATTTTAGCCGCCTGTTCTGGATTGGAAATTCCGAAACCTATCGCCGCGGGAACTTTAGCGTACTTCTTAACGCTTTCCATAATAGCGGCAAGATCGGTCTTGATCTCGCTGCGAACGCCCGTAACGCCCAGCGAACTTACTATGTATAAAAATCCCTCCGCGCTTTCGGCTATAGCTTTTATGCGTTCCTCGGAGGTCGGCGATATCATCGAGATTATGGAAATTCCGTGCGCTTTCGCCGCACCGTCCGCTTCATGCTTTTCCTCAAACGGCATATCCGGGCAGATAAGACCGTCCACGCCGATTTCGGCGCACTTCGCGAAAAATTTGTCATACCCGTACTTGAACACGGGATTTAAATATGTCATAAACACCAGCGGTATATCCGTTTGAGAGCGTACCTTTGCCGCCAGCTCAAACGCTCGGTCGGTAGTCATTCCGCCTTTGAGCGCTCTGACGTCCGCCGCCTGAATTACGGGACCCTCGGCTATCGGGTCGGAAAACGGTATACCTATCTCCACCAAGTCCGCGCCCGCATTGATAAGCGCCATAATGTTATCATAAGAAGCGTCGAACGTCGGGTCGCCCGCCGTCAAAAATCCGATAAACGCTTTTTGGTTTTCAAATGCTTTAGCTATTCTGTTACTCATATAAATCAATCCCCCAAATTACAGTTGACAATTGACAATTGACAGTTGACAGTTGACAATTACCGTCGCGGCTGCGGCGTTGTTTCAACGTCCGAGGTCTGACAATAATTGTCAATTGTCAACTGTACATTGTACACTGTCAAGTTTCGTGTAGGTCTATTCCTCTGTATCGTGCGATTGCCGCTACGTCCTTGTCGCCGCGCCCCGAAAGACAGCAAATGATAATGTCGTCTTTGCTCATTGTCGGAGCAATTTTCATCATATACGCCACCGCGTGAGCGCTTTCTATAGCGCAGATTATGCCTTCGGTGCGCGCTATATACTCAAACGCGTTAACCGCTTCGTCGTCCGTCACGGGAACATACTCGGCTCTGCCTATTTCGTGTAGATAAGCGTGCTCCGGACCTATGCCTGGATAATCCAAGCCCGCCGAGATTGAATACACGGGGGCGATCTGTCCGTATTCATTCTGACAAAACAGCGATTTCATTCCATGGAACACGCCGAGCGTTCCCGTGGCGATAGTCGCCGCCGTCTCGCCCGTGTCAACGCCGCGCCCCGCCGCTTCGCATCCGATAAGCCGAACGTCCTTGTCGTTTATGAAATTATAGAACATTCCCATAGAGTTGGAACCGCCGCCCACGCAAGCCATAACAGCCGTCGGAAGTCTGCCCTCTTTTTCGAGAATCTGTTCCCGCGCTTCCTTTGATATAACGCTCTGAAAATCTCGCACTATCATCGGGAACGGGTGAGGTCCCATAACCGAACCGAGAACGTACAGAGTGTCGTCCACGCGCGCGGTCCAGTCGCGCATAGCTTCGTTTACCGCGTCTTTAAGCGTCATAGTGCCGGTGGTCACGGGAGTTACCTTTGCGCCGAGAAGCTTCATTCTGTAAACGTTGAGGGCTTGACGAACCGTGTCCTCCTTGCCCATAAAGACTTCGCATTCCAGCCCCATAAGAGCCGCCGCGGTAGCCGCCGCAACGCCGTGCTGACCCGCGCCCGTCTCCGCGATAATGCGCGTTTTTCCCATTTTCTTCGCGAGCAGACATTGCCCCAAAACGTTGTTTATCTTGTGAGAACCCGTGTGATTCAAGTCCTCGCGCTTAAAGTAGATTTTCGCGCCGCCGAGGTCTTTCGTCATTTTTTCCGCGTAGTAGAGAAGCGACGGTCTGCCCGCGTATTCGCGGTTGAGCTTGTCCAGTTCCGCTATAAATTCGGGGTCTTTGGAGTAGTGCTCGTAAGCGTCCTCCAGCTTGTGTATTTCGTTCATCAGCGTTTCGGGAATATACTGCCCGCCGAAATCGCCGTAACGTCCTTTTGAATTAGCCATTTTCTTTCTTCCTTTCCGCATATTCTTTTTTACAACATCAATGGTTTTACTGCGTTGTTTTATTCTATCAGTTGGCGCAGCGCCCTTATATCCGTTATATTTTCACTCGCGAATTCCAAAAAAGTAAACTCGTTTTTCGCGTCCTGTTCTTTGAAGAAATCGGAGATGTAAACTCTGTAAGCGTCCAGAATATCCTCCAAGCATATATCGCTCTTTTTCTCAAATCCGAGCGCGGTAACGTATATCGTGCCGTTTTCCGTTTCGGTTTTGTAAATTCCTTCCTCAACGGACGTGTAAGCCTCGCCCTCGTATTTAGGGGCGGTATAGTTTTGGATATTTTTCATATATCAAGTTTTCCTTTCTCAAATGCTCTCAAGAGCGGTTTTAAATCCCGCCAAATCGGGGAACGCCTTGCAAAGCTTCGTCATATTCCGCAAAAGCACCGTGTACCAATTATCTTTGGTATTCACATAATATTGAGTTATCTTGTCAAGCAGAGCAAGACAGTCGGGTCTTCTGTACTGCGACTGCGAGATAAGCGCTATCGAGTACGAAAATCCTATCGTATCAAAGTCGTACCTGAACGCGGGATTGGGATAATAGTTCTCGCACGCTTTGAGAAGCACGTCGATAAGCCCCGTTTCGGGAAGCCATTTTTCCATTCGCTTATACTCCGCGGGAGATACGGGAGCGTGTACAAAATTCGCCAAGGTCTTACAGAACTTCCACGCCGTGACTTTCACATCGTCGGGCATATCCACGGAGAATATCCTGATAGTCATTTCCTTGTGCATAGCCGCGTGATCCGCGTCGTTTATGCGGTTTTTGGAATCCGCTTTCCAAGCCGCAATATACTCTTGCATTTCCTCTAAAGTCGGTATTTTTATCGCTTTTGCCATTTTATTTTCTCCTTATTATAAAAAATTTCAAAATCTCGTCTAGCTTGCTCACTGCGCGCTTCGCGCTTCGTTCGCAAGCTATCCGAGACCGGTCTCCCTACGCTTCGCTCCGGTCGACACTTTTTAAAATTTATGCGCCATTATAAAAAATTTCAAAATCTCGTCTAGCTTGCTCACTGCGCGCTTCGCGCTTCGTTCGCAAGCTATCCGAGACCG
>CANRFR010000025.1 GCA_947629945.1 uncultured Clostridia bacterium
GATATCAAAGGTAGACTGCCCCCCTCTCCCCTTTCCCGAAGGGTTGTCCCCTCGAACCCCGCAACGTAACAATTCAAATTAGGTAAAAAACTTTATATGAAGTATTCCACTCGAAACGGGCGCGTAAAGTTTACAATTAAACGTGAAAAAGAAAATAAAAAATAGGAAACATTTAATTGGCGGAGCAATATCATGATCTAAGTATTTTTTCAACAGCTTTTCGGGTCATAAACAAAGTATTTCCGTACCGAATTCTTGATTGGTTTGAAAAAGTTGTTTCCTCTAACGATAGTTCGCTAAAGTTAACATCTCGCGCAAAGCAACATGCGTTTTTGAATATTTTTCAAAAATAAAACTCCTATACTTTGGATTTCGTTCTTTTGCTCTCGATATCTCTTGATATTACACCGCTAATTAAAAGTAAAACGAATCTTAAGAAAACGAGAAAAAGAGAGCGATTAAGAGAGATTTAAAAAGAATTCGGGATATATTTCAAATTTGCGTAAAAAAAGCCTTGACAAACGGATGAAAGCGTGGTATAATAATAAAGTTGCTAATTGCGATAATTTAATTTTCTCTCGTTTTACGGTGGAGAAAAGGAAATAATAATTTTACAGGAGGAAAACACAATGTCAACTTATATGGCAAAGCCCGCGGAAGTTTCGCGCACCTGGTACATTCTCGACGCTGCCGAAAAACCGCTCGGACGTGTAGCAGCCGCTGCCGCACATCTTCTTCGCGGAAAGCATAAGCCTACGTTCACTCCCCATGTGGACTGCGGCGATCATGTTATCATTATCAACTGCTCTAAGGCGGTTTTGACGGGTAAGAAGCTCGAAAAGAAGTTCTACCGTTATCACACCGGTTGGATCGGACACCTCAGAGAGGTAGGCTACGACAAGTTGATGGCGGAGAAGCCCGAAAAGGCTATGACGCTGGCGGTAAACGGTATGCTGCCTAACAACACACTCGGAAGAAAGGCTCTCACAAGACTGCGCTGCTACGCAGGTGCGGAGCATAAAAACGCGGCTCAGAAGCCCGTTGAATACAAATTTTAAGGAGGGCTTTTTATGTACGAATCTAAACCTTACTACTACGGCACGGGCAGAAGAAAGCACTCTGTCGCTCGTGTAAGAGTATATCCCGGAAGCGGTTCCATTACCATAAACAACAGAAGCATCGATGATTACTTCGGTCTCGACACCTTGAAGCTCATCGTTCGTCAGCCGCTTGCGCTTACAGATCTTCTGGAAAAGTTTGATATCGTCTGCACTGTTGCGGGCGGTGGAGTTACCGGTCAGGCGGGCGCTATCCGTCACGGTCTTTCCCGCGCCTTGCTCCAGTACTCCGATGAACTGCGCCCCGTTCTTAAGAAAGCGGGCTTCCTTACTCGTGATCCCAGAATGAAAGAAAGAAAGAAATACGGTCTCAAGGCTGCACGCCGCGCGCCGCAGTTCTCGAAGAGATGATCGAACACCTTGCAAACGGCTTTTTACAGCGGTTTGCGACTATCGGTCTATCAACTTGGTCTTTATTTGGTTTTTATCAATAAGATTTTATATCCGCTCCGAAAGGGGCGGATATTTTGTTAAGAGAGTTTGAGTGCTACCAGATCGGTGACATTTAAGTTCGCTGTTATGAATCTCAAAAAATATACCATCTACAAATGTCATAACTGCCCGCGTTTCATCTTTTTTGCTTTTTCCGTAGTTTTCTCATTTTTGCCTAAATTTTAACCCCATTCTCTTTTTGAAAATGGGGTTTTATCCACAGACTGAAACTGCCATATTTGGGCGGTATTTTATATTTCAAAAAATTATTTCGGCGCTTCCCACAGCATTTCAATATGCTCTATACCGTCGTCCCAAAACGGCTCGGAGCACTGCCTGAATCCCTGTTTTTCGTAAAAACCGCGCGCGTATACCTGAGCCTCTATTCTGATTTTCTCCGCGCCAAGCTCTTTTTGTGCGAACTCTATGCCGCGGCGAACTATCTCGGCGCCGTAACCCTCTCCGCGGCGCGTCGTTAATATTCTCCCCAGCGACGGCTCAGCGAACTTCGTACCGCCGTTCAGCACGCGCAGATACGCCGCTATGCCGCGCCCGTCACGCAAGAAAAGATGATACGCGTCCAAGTCCAAACCGTCTATTTCACGGTAAGGGCAATTCTGTTCCACGACAAAAACGTCCACGCGAAGTTTTAATATTTCGTAAAGCTCTTCGAGAGTAAGTTCGCTAAAGTGCTTTTTAATAAAGTCCATTTAAAAGCTCCCATTCGATTTTGTGCGGATACGCAGCACTATCGATCAAACGTTAGCCCGCGCCTCGTTCAAAATTCTCGCGTACTTTTCCATTTGTATTTTCGAGATGACCTCGCCGCGGTCGTAGCTGTTCAGAAAATGAAGAAGCTCTTTTGCGCCCGAACATACGTAATCGTTCTCGCGCAGATTAAGTTTCAGCTTCGTACCGTTGTTGGAAAAAAACAGCACCGAATCTATCCAAACGTCCTCTCCCGCCGCGTTAAGAATGCTCTTAACGATATCGCGCTGGCGGCGCATTTGCTTTATCGGATTGTCCATTTCTTGGACAGTGGTTTGACCGTTTTTATAGTACTTGCGCTGTTCCCATTTGTCGGCTTTCCAGCTTCCATGAATGGTGCCGGAATGATTTTTTACCTCTATAATGATAACGCCCTTGTGACTTATCACCAACATATCAAGCTCCGAGCGCCCGCGCTTGTAGCGCACGGGAAGATTACAGAACACGATGTTGTTTCCGTCCAAATGCCTTATCGCCTTATAAAGCCGCCGCTCGCCGCGTCTGCCGCTGTTAAGCACGTTGTACCGCCGCGCTACGATACTGAACGCAACGTTGCAGGCAAAAATCAGCGCTATTATTACTATCGCAGTGATCTGCTGTTCGTAAAGCTCGAACAGCACAAAAAACGCCAACAGAAGCACGGGGGCAACTCCCAGAAACACCTGTGTTATAAGCAGAGCCGCAACCTTGCGATTGTTATTGTTTTTGCAGCGTATGACCTTGTTCATCGGAATTCTCCATTGTTAAACTATATCGTCGGCTTAACGTTCCGCACGACAGAAAAGCTTCAGCCGCTGAGCCTCGTTCGCCGAAAAACCGAGCTTTTCATAAAACGGAATTTTATCGGGAACGGCGCACAACTCTACAAAAATATCGGTATCGGGAACGCCGTGCTCCCTTATAAATTTCATAAGTTCACCGATAAGCAGTCTGCCTATACCGCGCCGTTGATACTCGGGTCTGACGACCACGTCCTTTATGTAGTAACACAGCCCGAAGTCGCCAATCATTCTCGCCATCGCGACGATTTTCTCACCGTCGAAAACCGATACTCGAAAAGCGCTGTGCACCAAAGCGAGCTTTATCTGCTCATACGGAGGAGCGTCTCCCCATACGGTTTCCCACAGCTCGGCAAACTGCTCCGCCGTAAGTTCGTCGTACTTTACCGTCATACCGCCCGTTAAACGTTAAAGCGGAACAGCGTAACATCGCCGTCGCGCATAACGTAATCCTTTCCCTCAAGCCTTACCAAGCCCTTTTCCTTTGCCGCCGCCATAGAGCCGCAGCTTATCAGATCCTCAAAAGACACGATCTCGGCGCGTATAAAGCCTTTCTCGAAATCTGTATGTATCTTGCCCGCCGCCTGTGGAGCCTTTGTACCGTCGGTTATCGTCCACGCGCGAACCTCGGGCGTGCCCGCGGTAAGGAACGAGATCAACCCGAGCAGCTTATAGCCCGTCTTTATGATACGCGCCAGCCCCGAGCTTTCCAAGTGCATATCGGCGAGGAACATCTCCTTATCCTCGTTGGACATATCGGCTATCTCGGCTTCTATCTGCGCGCAAATCGGCAGCACCTCGGAGTTTTCCTCCTCGGCTATTTTCTTTACCGCCAAATATTCCTCATTTGAGTTGATGTCGCCCGTAAAGTCCGTCTCGCTTAAATTCGCCGCGTATATTACGGGCTTATTTGACAGCAGCGGCGTGTCCTTTAGCATTGCGCGCTCCTCGTCCGAAAAATCGTAGCTTCTCGCGCTCTTGCCGCTTTCGAGATGCGCCTTTAACGCCTCGAAAAAGTCAACCTCCGCCTGCGCGGACTTGTCGCCTTTCAGCGCCTTTTTCGCGCGGTCGATACGGCGCTCGAGTATCTCCAGATCGCTGAATATAAGCTCCAGATTTATCGTTTCAATATCGCGAGCCGCGCCTATCGAGCCGTCGACATGAATAATGTTGTCGTCCTTAAAGCACCGCACCACGTGGACTATCGCGTCCACCTCGCGGATATTCGACAGGAACTTGTTGCCCAAGCCCTCGCCTTTCGACGCACCCTTTACCAATCCCGCAATATCCACGAACTCCAGCGTTGCGGGCGTAAACTTCTCCGGGTGATACATCTCCGCCAGCTTGTCCAAACGTTCATCGGGTACCGAGACTATGCCGACGTTCGGCTCTATTGTGCAGAACGGATAATTCGCGCTCTCCGCGCCCGCGTTGGTCAGCGCGTTGAAAAGCGTGCTTTTGCCGACGTTCGGCAGTCCGACCATTCCAAGTTTCATATTCTTCTCCTTATTTAAAAAATTTTCAAAATCTCGTCTAGCTTACTCACTTCGCGCTTCGCGCTCCGTTCGCAAGCTATCCGAGACCGGTCGGAATTTTGCTTCGCAAAATTTCGACACTTTTTGAAAATTAATAATTTAAAAAATTTTCAAAATCTCGTCTAGCTTACTCACTTCGCGCTTTGCGCTCCGTTCGCAAGCTATTCGAGACCGGTCGGAATTTTGCTTCGCAAAATTTCGACACTTTTTGAAAATTAATAATTTAAAAAATTTTCAAAATCTCGGATAGCTTACTCACTTCGCGCTTCGCGCTCCGTTCGCAAGCTATCCGAGACCGGTCGAAATTTCGCTTCGCAAAATTTCGACACTTTTTGAAAATTAATAATTTAAAAAATTTTCAAAATCTCGTCTAGCTTACTCACTTCGCGCTTCGCGCTGCGTTCGCAAGCTATTCGAGACCGGTCGAAATTTCGCTTCGCAAAATTTCGACACTTTTTGAAAATTCACGCTTCGCTTTCGCGGGGCGTGCTTGATTTGCATGCGCCACACATGTGTACACGCGTTCCCAACGTTGTCTAACGCACTGCGTTAAGATACCTTTGGGTCTATGGACACACATTAGCCGTAAACTGTTTAAAATTCTTCTTCCACCAGATATTTCGGTCTGTCCTTGCTTTCGAGATACAGCTTGCCCAGATACTGCGCGGTAATACCCATACAACCCAGTATCACTCCGCCGATAAAGCACATCACGCAACACAATGTCAGCACGGTTACGCCGTAACCCAGCGCCGCGCGGACTATCAATATCACCAAAAGCACAAACGCCGCAAAACAGGACAACAGTCCCATAACGATCGGCAGTGCCAGCGGCGCGGTGGAAAACGCCATTATACCGTCAAGCGAATACAAAAACAGCTTCCAAAACGACCACTTTGTTTCGCCCGCTACTCGGTTGATGTTCTCATACTCCAGCCACTTGGTCTTGAAGCCCACCCAACCGAAAATTCCTTTTGAAAAACGGTTGTACTCTTTCATCGAGAGTATCGCGTCAACGACCTTTCGCGTCATCATTCGATAATCGCGTGCTCCGTCCACTATCTCGGTCGACGATATCTTCTTCATCAGCCCGTAGAACCGCCGCGCAAACCACGAGCGTATAGGCGGCTCGCCTGTTCTTGTCACTCTGCGTGAACCTACGCTGTCGTAACCCTCGTCGGCGATGTGCGAATACATCTCCGGCAGAAGCGCGGGCGGGTCCTGAAGATCGGCGTCCATAAGAACCACCAAATCGCCGGACGCTTTTTCAAAACCCGCGTAGATTGCCGCCTCTTTGCCGAAATTACGCGAAAACGAGATAAGGTGCACACGCTCGTCATTTTCACGCAGAGCCTTGACGGCTTCCACGGTTTTGTCGCGCGAACCGTCGTTCACGAAAACGAATTCCAACTCGACGTTCTTTGCTTTAAAGAACGCGTCCTGTTTTATCGTTTCCGCGTAAAACAGCGGCACACTTTCTTCCTCGTTATAACAAGGAACTATAATACTTAATTTCTTAAATGTGTTCAAGATATTACTCCAAAATTTATCCGCGTTCTCCCCGCCGGCGGCGGGGAGAATGATGTTTAATCGTTTAAGCGTTTTCGGGAACGGGCAGCGGCGGAGCTTTATCTATGTTCTCCGCGGCAAGCACGCGCATATCGAACGGCGAGAATATCTTTACATATTCCGACATCGGGTCAAGCACGCAAGGCTTTCCCGCGATGGACTGGAAAAAGCGCACCGTGTTCACTTTCATTACATCGAACTGCGTGTTTGTCGAGGTTTTCAGCACGCGTATTCTTTCGGGATTTGTAAAAAACGGCACAATGGCGTGTCCGTCCTTTTGCATCATCAAAATATTGAGCTGGCGCTGTCCGTTCGCGTCCTCTCCGCCGAACTGCCCCACCATCAGTATCTCCGCCGCCATAAGATCGGGCAGCAGCTTGTGCCACTTAACGAGCGTTTTGTCCTTGTTGGCTTCAAGGATACGCTCCTCAAGCTCCTTGTTCATATCCTTTAAGTCGTCTATCCAGTCAAGCTCGGAGTGGTCTTCATTTTCGGCGTTGCTGACGTCCTTTGCCCAATCAAGCTCCGTATTTTCCGTTGTGTTGTTTTCTGCCATATAGATGTCCTTTCCGTTTAGAGGTTAGAGGGTTTCAGAGATAAGAAATGAGAATTATACTTATCTTACCTTTTCCGCGTTTTCCTTTACTATCTTCGCGATTATCTCATCGACGGGAGAAGCGCCCAAGTCGCCGTCTTTTCTCGAACGGAGCGACACGGTGTTGTCCTCTACCTCTTTATCGCCTACTATGAAGAAGTACGGTATCTTTTCAAGCTGCGCCTGACGAATTTTGTAGCCTATCTTCTCGTTGCGGTTATCTACACTTGTCCGTATGCCGTACTTGTCGAGGTCGGCGGCTATCTTCTCGCCGTATTCTTTCGCTCTGTCTGTTACGGGGAGTATGCGAACCTGCTCGGGAGAGAGCCAAAGCGGCAGCGCACCCGCGTATTTCTCGATAAGATAAGCCAATGTTCTCTCGTAGCAGCCGAGCGACGTACGGTGAATGATATACGGATTTTTCTTTGTACCGTCAACGTCGACATACTCCATACCGAAAAGCGGAGCCAACAGCATATCTATCTGAATGGTAACAAGCGTATCTTCCTTGCCGAATACGTTCTTGTACTGAATATCGAGTTTCGGTCCGTAGAACGCCGCCTCGTCAATGCCTATCGTGTATTCCACTCCGAGGTCGTTGAGTATCTTTTCCATTGCGGCTTGAGCGGTTTCCCACTGTTCCGCCGTGCCCTCGTACTTGTTATTCGGGTTTGCGGGATCCCACTGCGAAAAGCGGAACGTGCAGTCCTCAAGCAAGCCCACCGTGCCGAGCATATACTTCGCGAGGTCGAGACACTCCTTGAACTCCTCCTCCAACTGCTCGGGGCGGAGAATGTAGTGACCCTCGGAGATAGTAAACTGGCGAACTCGGATAAGTCCGTGCATTTCGCCCGAATCCTCGTTGCGGAACAGCGTAGAGGTCTCGGTAAGTCTCATCGGCAAATCACGGTAAGAACGCTGACGGTTCAGGAACACCTGATACTGGAACGGACAGGTCATCGGGCGGAGCGCAAAGCACTCCTTGGTTTCGTCGTTGGGGTCGCCGAGCACGAACATTCCGTCAAGGTAGTGATCCCAGTGTCCGGAAATTTTATACAGCTCGCGTTTTGCCATATACGGCGTTTTTGTGAGCAGACAGCCGCGCTTTGCTTCCTCGTCCTCGACCCAGCGCTGAAGAATTTGCACAACCTTCGCGCCCTTCGGTAACAGTATCGGCAAACCTTGACCGATATAATCAACCGTGGTAAAATATTCCAATTCGCGTCCGAGTTTGTTGTGGTCGCGCTTTTTCGCTTCTTCTACCGCGGTCAGATACTCGTTCAGCGCGTCCTTGTTCGGGAACGCCGTGCCGTAGATACGCGTGAGCATTTTATTCTTCTCCGAGCCGCGCCAGTAAGCGCCCGTAACGCTTGTCAGCTTGTAAGCCTTGACGGAGCTTGTGCTCATCAAGTGCGGACCCGCGCAAAGGTCGGTAAAGTCGCCTTGCTTATAGAACGAGATCGGCTCGCCCTTGTCAGCGTGTTCCTTGCACAGCTCAACTTTGTAGGGTTCGCCTTGTTCCTCAAGATATTTTATAGCTTCGTCGGGAGAGAGCGTGAACTGTTCAAGCTTAATACTCTCCTTGACGATCTTCTTCATTTCCGCTTCTATTTTTGCGAGAGTGTCCGAGGTGAAAGGCTCGTCCGTATCGAAATCGTAATAAAATCCGTTCTCGATAGCGGGACCTATCGCAAGCTTGGTGTTCGGATACAGACGCTTTACCGCCTGAGCCAAAACGTGCGACGCCGTGTGGTTGAACGCTCTCCGTCCCTGTTCGTCCTCAAACGTAAGGATATTAAGTGTGCTGTCCTCATTGAGACAAGTTCGCATATCGCAAACCTTACCGTCTATCTCCGCCGCGCAAGCGACCTTTGCAAGACCCAGTTCCCGCGCGATGTCAAACGCCGACATACCCGCGTCAAATTCCCTTACTTCTCCGTTTTTCAATGTTATTTTCATAGTTTTTTCCTTTCCGATAGGCTATACGAATGCCTAACCGTTTATTTACGCTCTATAATTAAGGAAGCCCTGATTTAATCGGATGTGTACATCTTGCTTGCATATTTTCCGCCATCTTGCACAAATTTTCCTTGACGGGCGTCAGCCCGTCTGCGTCAAATTTGCACAATCTGACGAAAAATCTGCTACGCAATCTGCACACCCCGATTTAATCAGGGCTTCCTTAAAGCGCTTCTTATATTATAACACTTTCCGTTCTGTCTGTCAAGGGGAAAAGCGTTATTTTCGGCTGTTTTCGGCGGTTTAAAGCAAAGTTCGGACTGTATCCGCGCTTTTTCGCCGCTTCTCTTGACATTTTACGCCAAAAGTGTTATAATTAAACCGTTACATTATACGGTGCTATTAAGGAGCTTGCTATGAAAGTTTACATTTATTCCGAAGCAATGGATAAAATTGGAAAGAGCGGCGTTGGCAGAGCCATTTTCCACCAAATGAACGCCGCAGAGCAGAACGGCATTGAAATAGTCGACGATATAAAGGACGCGGACGTTGTTCACATCAACACCGTACTGCCGAAATCTCTGGCGCTTGCCAAAAAGCTGAAAAAACGCGGCGTGCCGCTGGTCTATCACGCGCACTCCACCAAAGAGGATTTCCGAAATTCTTACATAGGCTCCAACGCGGCGGCGGGACTTTTCAAAAAGTGGCTGATAAAATGCTACAACCAAGGCGACGTTATCGTTACCCCCAGCGAGTACTCCAAAAAACTGCTGCGCGAATACGGCATAAAAAAGCGCGTTTTCGCCATTTCCAACGGTATCGACCTCAAAGACTACGTGCGAAGCCGCGAACAGGGCGAGAAATTCCGGCGCAGATTCGGCTACTCGCCCAATGACAAGATAATTATGTCGGCGGGGTTGCTGTTCAAGCGAAAGGGCGTGGACGATTTCGTTGAGCTTGCCCGCAGACTTCCGCAATACAAGTTTATATGGTTCGGCGACGCCGATTTGAAGTTTGTCGGCAAGGAGATACGCGACGCGGTTAAAAACGCTCCGTCAAACTGCAATTTTGCGGGATACGTCAAGAAGCCTATTTTGCAAGCGGCGCTTTCGGGCAGCGACCTGTTCCTTTATCCCTCGCGCGAGGAAACCGAGGGCATAGTGGTGCTTGAAGCGCTGGCTATGAAAACTCCCGTGCTGCTGCGCGATATCCCCGTTTACGACGAGTGGCTGATAAACGGCGAGAACGGCTATTCCGCACGGGATATCGACGAGTTTGAAGAAATAGCCGTAAAAATTCTGGAGGGAGAGTTGCCGGACCTTTCGGAAGATGGCTACAGAACAGTAAGCGAAAAGAGCATTGACAAAGTCGGCGCGAAACTGAAACAAGCGTATGAAAAGGCTATCGAGATAAGCCGTCAACGTCAAGGAGAATAACTTCCGTATTTCGGCAATTTTCCCGCTGCGGAATAGCGAACCAAAATAAAGAAAAAATATAAGAACCTGTCCACATAGCCCGCAAGGCAAGCGTTGAGCGGCTATGTGGACAGGTTCTAACAAAGGACGACAATGGAACAAAAGGAAAACAAAATGGGCGTAATGCCCGTGCGTAAGCTGTTGGTGAGTATGTCGCTGCCAATGGTGATATCAATGTTTGTGCAAGCGATGTACAACCTTATTGACAGTGTTTTTGTGGCGCAGATAAATCAGGACGCGCTTACGGCGGTGAATATGGCGTTCCCGATGCAGAGCCTGATGATAGCGTTTCAAACGGGATTGGGAGTGGGAATGAACGCGCTGGTTTCCCGACTTTTGGGCGAAAAGAAACCCAAAGAAGCGGGTAAGGCGGCGATCCACGGGTTGATACTGACATTAGTGAATTATCTGGTATTCCTGACCGTCGGACTGACGCTTACGCGAACTTTTTACGAGCTGCAAAGCATAAATCCCGCCGTTGTTGAATACGGTCGCGAGTACCTTTCGATAGTGTGCGTTTTCGGATTCGGACTGTTTTTTCAAATATGCTTCGAGCGTTTTTTGCAGTCCACCGGAAAAACCGTTTACTCAATGATAATGCAAGGCGTGGGCGCGTTTATCAACATCTTCCTCGACCCCGTCTTCATTTTCGGCATACCGTCGCTCGGTATCCCCGCAATGGGAGTAAAAGGCGCGGCTATCGCTACCGTACTGGGTCAGTGCATTGGCTGTACTCTGGGCGCGATACTCCATTTTGCGAAAAACCGTGAATTGAAGCTGGACTTTAAGAGCTTCAAAATAGACTTTTCCACCATTCGGAAAATATACGCGGTGGGTGTACCGTCCATTTTGATGAGCGCCCTCGTCAGCGTTATGACTTACGCTATGAACATCATTTTGAAGGCTTACGAGGAAACCGCCGCAACGGCGTTCGGCGTTTACTTTAAGCTCCAGAGCTTCGTGGTAATGCCCGTTTTCGGAATGAACAACGGTATTGTGCCGATTATCGCGTACAACTACGGCGCAGGAAAAGGAGAACGTATCGTAAAAACCATAAAGCTGGGCGTTTGCTATGCCGTTGTTGTTATGCTTGTCGGACTTGCGCTGTTTCAAATCTTCCCCGGCTTCTTCTTAGGTTTTTTCAAGCCCGACGAGAATTTGCTGCGCGTCGGTATTCCCGCTTTGCGGACGCTTTCGCTCTCGTTCGTTTTTGCGGGCGCTTCGATTGTAATGACCTCGGCGTTTCAAGCGTTGGGCAGCGGTGTACGCAGCTTGTTCGTGTTTATCGTAAGGCTTCTTGTGCCGACCTTGCCGCTCGCGTGGCTTCTCGGAAAACTGGGCGGAATTACCGCGCTGTGGTTCGCGTTGCCAATATGCGACCTACTGGGACTTATCTTAGCCTCCGTTTTTATGAGAAAAACGTATTTAAAGACTATAAAACCAATGCTAAAGGGCGGTGAAAAGAATGTCGATATGTGATGACTGCGCGAATTACGTTTACGACGAGGACTATGACTGCTATACCTGTCTTGTCAACCTTGACGAGGACGAGATGTACCGTTTTCTTCAAGGAACAAACGAGAACTGCTCCTACTTCGAGCGAGACGACGAATATTTTCTCGCGAAAAAACAGTGATCAAATATCCGCGGTCTGCCGCGCGTATCCGGGTGTGCTTTTGTCTCCAAAAGCGCGCCCGTATTTTTCTTGCCTTTCTTCGCTTCACTAATACCGGTTGTCCATTATTAACTTGACATTTCCGCACAAATCTTGTCGAGTATTTTAACGGCAAACAAACTCCGATATAAAACAACAACAAACGAAAAGCGGCGCCGAGTTAAAAGCAAAACTCGGCGCCGCTCCCGTTTGGCAGGTTATTACGAAGAAATCAGAAGCCTCCCTGAAGGTAACGTTTGAATTCGGTGGGATCCTGACATCTTTCACGTCCGACTTCCTCGGCAATTTTACCCATTCTTACAAGACGGGCAAGGTCTTGGTCGAGAGAGAACATTCCCTCTTTTTTGCCCGTCGCGATAGTCGACGGTATCTGATATATCTTGCCCTCGCGTATCTGAGAAGATACGGCGTCTGTTCTGCAAAGTATCTCCATAGCCGCGCAGCGTCCCTTGCCGTCCAACGTGGGAACGAGCGTTTGAGAGATAATGCCGACAATGTTTCCCGCCAACTGCGAACGTATCTGACCTTGAGAGTGCGGAGGATAAACGTCGATGATACGGTTTATCGTATCGGCGGCGCCCGTCGTATGCAACGTTGAAAGAACCAAGTGTCCTGTTTCGGCAGCGGTTACTGCTGCGTTGATAGTCTCGAAGTCACGCATTTCTCCGACGAGTATAACGTCCGGGTCCTCACGGAGCGCCGCACGCAGCGAGCCTGCGAACGAATCCACGTCCGCGCCTATCTCACGCTGGTTTACCATTGCCTGTTTATGTGTGTGAACATACTCTATAGGATCCTCAACCGTGATTATGTGGCAGCTTTTCTGACGGTTGATGTGGTCAATCATCGCCGCAAGCGTCGTGGATTTACCTGAACCTGTAGGTCCTGTTACAAGTACCAATCCACGAGGACGCATCGCGAACTCACCGAGAGTCGCGGGGAGGTTCAGATCGGAAAGCGTGGGTATCTCGTCACTCAAAAGACGTATCGCCACAGCGTGATAACCGCGCTGTCTGTATACGTTGACACGGTGACGGAAGCCCGATGAAGACGTATATGAAAAGTCCGTGTCCAAGCCTTTGGATATCTGCGACTTATGCTTTATCGACGTTATCTGATTGATTATGTTTACGATGATAGGTTCGGTACAGTCCTGATAACCCGAAAGCTTTCTCAGCGAACCGTGCTGACGTACAATCGGCGGCAATCCCGCTGTAAAGTGCAAGTCCGAGCATTTCAGCGCGCGTGCCTCGTCCAAGATCTTATTGATGTCCATTACGTTATTCGTATGTTCCACTTGTCATTACTCCTTATTATTACAGAATTCCGTCGTTTATACTGTGTATGTTGCCTTAACAAGCTCGTCAATTGACGTCCTGCCCGCCAGCACCATTTTGGTAACGTTATCGCGGAGCAGCAGCGTACCGTTTTTGGTTGCCTGCGCGCCTATTTCCTCCGCCGACGCGCCCGACGAGATAAGCTCCTTGATATCGGGAGACGACACAATTATCTCGTGAATCGCGGTACGTCCCGCATAGCCCGTATTGTGACACGCGCGGCACCCGCCCGGATGCGGTCTGCATATTTGCACCGGCTCGGTTCGGCTCATAAGCTTCAGATCCTCCGTATTCTCGCACACGAAAGTTTCTTTGCACTCCTTGCACAGCAGCTTAACAAGTCGCTGCGCCACTATTCCCACAACGGAGCTTGCCACCATATAAGGCGCAACGCCCATATCAACCAAACGAACAATGGTACCCGCCGCGTCGTTCGTATGCAGCGTTGAAAGCACGAAGTGTCCCGTAATGGCTGCGCGTATCGCGATATCGGCTGTCTCGCCGTCGCGTATCTCACCGACCATTATGATATCGGGGTCCTGACGGAGTATTGAACGCAGCGCCGCCGCGAACGTCATACCCGCTTTTGCGTTGATCTGGCACTGATTTACGCCGTCTATTTTCTTTTCGACAGGGTCTTCAACGGTAACTATGTTTACGTTCGGCTGTGAAAGCTCGCCGAGAGTCGCGTAGAGCGTGGTGGATTTTCCCGAACCCGTCGGTCCCGTTACCAGCATTACTCCGTTCGGACATCGGATTATCTGCTCGAACATCTGGTAATTATATTCCGTCATACCGAGGTCTGTTATCTTTCTCGCTTTGTCGTCGGCGGTGGAAAGCAGACGAATAACGCATTTTTCTCCGTACACGCAAGGAATCGTCGAGACGCGCATATCGAGGTTTACGCCGTCGATACGCGTTCCGTAACGTCCGTCAAGGGGGATACGTTTTTCGGCGATGTTCATACCGGAAAGGATCTTGATACGCGTTATAATTGAATTATGGAACTCGGGCGGTATCTTCATTTCCTGCTCGACAAGCTCGCCGTCGATTCTGAATCGAATTCTCGTTCTATCCTTGAACGGCTCTATATGAATATCGGTACACTCGTTTCTGAACGCGGTCTCTACCATCATATTTACAAGCTTTACGATAGGCGCGTTATCGATACGACCCTCGGACTCTGCCTTTTCGAGGTCGAGATCGCTGTCATCCTGCTTTTCGTTTTCCAGCTCGGTCATCGTGCTGTCGATAGCCTGCGACGAATAATACTTGTTTATTGACGCTTCTATCAATGTTTTAGTCGAAATCTGCGGCACGATCTCCATTCCCGTTGTAACTTTCAGATCTTCAAAGATATAGAAATTTACGGGATCGTTTGTTGCCACCATCAATCTTCCGTGGTTGATATCAAACGCGAATACCACCTTTTCACGCGCCACATTCTCGGGTATTTTTGCGACCGCGTCGGTATTGATCTTTCTCGAAGACAAGTCAATAAACGGCACTTTCAGCCTGATAGACAACGCCTGTGCAAGCTGCGTTTCGGACACAAGTCCCATTTCCAGCATTACGTCGCCGAGCATTTTGCCCTCGCTTGACCGCTGCTTTACAAGCGCGTCGTTTAACTGTTTCTCGCTGATAAATCCGTTTTCAACGAGGATTTGACCGATCGGTACGTTTTTAATTGGTCCCGCCATCTCTGAATCTTCCTTTCGGGTATAAACTTTCCGAAAAACTCGGAATTATAATTTATTATACTGCAAATCACTTGCAATATTTGTAATTTTGTGCTAAAATAGTATTAGCTCAAATTTAAGGAGGTTTTTTTATGTCCCCTGGTTTACACATTACTTATGCGGTTCTGGCATTCGTTCTCGGCTCCGTTTTCGGAAGCTTTCTGAACGTTGTTATTCTGCGCACACCGCTTCATCAGTCCATCGTTACCGAGCCGTCGCACTGCTTTTCATGCGGTCACAAACTGGCTTGGTACGATATGTTCCCAATTTTCAGTTGGATCTTTCTGCGGGGAAAATGCCGTTACTGCGGCTCTAAGATCTCGCCGCGCTATATGATTATTGAGGCGACCACAGCGGTGCTCTACTGCTTATCCTATCTTATCTTCGGATTTCAGTGGGAGCTTGCTTTTTCAGCCGTGCTTATGGCAGTACTTGTGGTTTTAAGCGCCATTGATATCGACCATTTTGAAATTCCCTATTGGTGCAGTATTACCATTGCCGTTTTGGGAATTTTGTCGTTTTTCGTCTTCAATGAACCGGCTTGGTACGAGCGCCTTATTGCTATGGGCATTATTCTTGTAATATTTGCCATTCTTGTTTTCATCGGCGGTATGGGCGGCGGTGATCTTCAGCTTATGCTTGGCGCGTCGCTTCTTCTGGGCTACAAAATCTTCATCGCATTGTTTATCGGCGTGCTGTTCGGCGCGGTTTACGGTATCGTCAAAAAGTACCGCGACCGCGACGCGGAGAAAGCCGTCTCAAAACAGATAAAAGAGCTGGTTGAGGAATGGTATCAACATCAGCTTGACGTTGACTGCGGATTTGTGAGCGAGGGCTGCGAAGACACCATTGTTGGAAGCATAAGCGACGGCGAACCCGATATCGAATGGGAATTCCTTGACGAAAAGGTTTGGAAAGGGCTGCCCGAAAAGGCGGCGCTCAGCAAAACTCTTCGTGAAAACATCGCCGATGAGCGCGAGGGCGGATTTAAAATCATCATCAAGGGTGACAAGATCGACCGCGTGAAATACTCGCGCAGAATGGTTTTCGGACCATTCCTTAGTCTTGGTATTGCGGCTTCCTGGCTTATCGGAAACCAGCTTTTAAATTGGTACCTCGGTTTTATGCATTGACATAACACCGAAGATATTTACAAACATTTCGGGGCGAGCTTGTCGCCCCGATTTGTTTGTAATATTTTTGATTTTGGAGCTTGTGTTCATAAGGTTTGCGCGTGGATTTTCGAGCAGATTTTGTCGCTGACAAGTCAAGAAATTTTAACGCAGTCAGCGGTAAAATCTGCCGAAAAGACGCGTGCAATATCCTATGAATATATGCTCTTAAGCTTTCTGTCAGATCATCGATCTTCTCTGCTTTTGATCAGCCCTTGGGCACTACATAATAGATGTAAGTATCGGGGTAATAGTATCTCATTGAGCCTTCAACATAACCGTTCATCCCTGCCTGCATACCCATCTGCGACTGCAGACTTGCGACCTCGTGAGCTTCGTTCGCGGGACCCGTCATATTTGAGCAGGAAACGTAGCTTGTGCCGGAAAATGCCAGCTTGCTTCTGTCTCTTGCTAACTGCGACGTTGATGAATAGCACTTTTGGTCGCTGTAGATATCGGAGGTTATTTTGTAGCCTTTCGCGTTATTAGTGCTGCTTTCCTCGGTAAACGTTTCCAATTTGATTATCGGATAAAGTCCGTTGTACACAGCGTCATCAAAAATCTTAATGGGCGTTGTATTCTTGGCGGACATGGTCTGCATCGCGCTCAAAGAGAAGTTGTTGTCAATAATCTCATTCGTCAGCATAAGCTTTTTTTTGCCCGCAGTGACGGTATCGTCCACCCAGCGTATGCCTATGCAGCGCACCTCAAATCTTGTCGTGTTTCCGGGCTGCTGCATATACGCGTTTATGTCGTACAGCCCCTTAGTGGTATCGGGAAGCGAGGTTTTCAGAATACTTGCGCCATTTATAATCGCGTCATGCGTTGTGTTTGTAAATATTGCCACTTTCATCGCGCTTTTTAGCGAACCGGATATGTAAGTGTTGAGCGTTTGCGAGAGCATTGTTGCCCGCGCATTTTTTTGGCTGCTGCCTACCATATTCATTACGGGATTAACAAACGTCATAACACCCAATACCAGTATTGAAAGCAGTGCGGTGGAGATGATGACCTCGACCAGCGTAAAGCCGCTTTTGCTGCGCTTGCTCAACAGCCTTTTAATATTTATTCGTTTCTTCACGATTCCACCCCTTTCTTACGTCGTCGGCTCGCCTGTTTCGTCCGACGTAACGGGCGCGGGGTCGGGTGTCGATGTGTATGCGCCGTAGATGTTGTCATAGGTTACGGTTTGAGAAGTACCGTCGGAATTCGCAATATTCTGACTAAACTTCGTATACTTGCCGTCATCGTGTCCGCCAAAGCTTTTCTTAGTGATTTCCTCAGACGGAACTTTGTTCAATTCAACCGTGAACGTTGCCACCGCAGAAGGCGTCATGTGTTTATTTGCAGCACTATGATCGCCTTTGGGCTTAACGCCTACTCTTACGCCGTTATCGCCGCTTCTGCGTACCGAAAAGCCCGCGTCGTCGTCAACCAACAACTTGGTTATTTCAATACCCTCGCTTTTTTTGCCGATGAAGAGCGTAAACTGAGCGTAGTCGAGGTTATCCGCCTGCATTGTTGAACTGTCCGCGCATACCGATATTTTATATTTTTGAGGGGTTATTTGGGTAACGGATTTTATCTCGATATAGTTGAACCCCTTCATACCGGCAATACGCGTATCAAAACGGCTCGACTGCGGACCCGCAGTCGGATTCCCGCCGCTTATGTCGCCTCCCGGGGGCGTTATTTCAAACGATTCACCGTTTGCAGCGTAATCGATCTGACCCACGAAGTAGTTTATTCCATCGGTGGCGCCAACGGTACCGTCCGCGTTTCTTAGCTGATAGTTCACCGTCATAGGATCCGACAACTCATTAAACTTTAGACTCAGCGTGCCGTCTATTCCGTGAGTGGTATCATAATCGTAGGTCTTGCCTTTCGCTATGAGGTTTTTCTCCTGTTCTGCGATCTCCGCCTCAAATTTGTCGTTCGACTTGCGGCGCTCGATAGTCAGATTCAAAATCTGACATATCATTACCGCCATTATTGAGAACACGGCAAAAGCTACGACAATTTCCACCAACGTGAAGCCGCCTTTTTTCTTAAATTTTTTCTTCATATTAAAGCGCCTCCTTACCGTTATCTGTAGCTGCCGATATCAATCTTCCAACTCTTTGAGGTCTTGCCTGCCAATCCGCCGCTTATGTTACCTCCGCCGATAGCCGCAAGCTCCTGAGGCATCTTATCGGGGTAGCACGCTATTACGGGATAGTTATCGTTGAATATATACTCCGAAACTACCAGACCTCCGCAGAATCTCGCACACATTGTACACGAGTCGCCTTCGCCCTTATAAGTTACGTATGGAGCGTAAATGTACCCGTAGAAGCCGTTTTGCTTTATGGCGCGTCCCGCAACGTCCGTTGCGAAACGAACTTCAGTACTCTCCGAACACGTTACCATATAAATATTTACATTAGGATAGATAACTCCGGAACCGTCAGAAATATCGGATTTTATCGACGGATGTTCGTTGAGGTACTGATCGACAGCCGATTTGTCAAGCCGGTTGTCACAGAAGCCCTCTACACGCCCGGGTGTGGAAGCGTCATTCCACTTATCCACCTTATCCTGCTTGGGGGTGTTGCAAGTCGGGCAGTAATAGTCCACCTTGCCATGCTTTGAGCACACTATTTCTGTATAGTAACCGTTGCATATTGGGCATTTTTCGGTTCCCGTTGGGAATGTGTAGGAGCACCCGTCACCTCTGTGGCAGCCCGAGTGTATAAGCTGCGCGGTAAGCAGCGAAGGAACACCGCTGCCGCCGTCGGTGGTGGGAACAGACTGACCGCTTGTAATGGGCTGAACATTGTAGCAGTGGTATGTCTTGTCGCCCCAGTTGCCGCTAAGATCCTCCCTGCTTGTCGTCTTATCTTCCTCTACGCCGCCCAACAGCTTGAACCAACTGTAGTGCAGCGTTAAATCTCTGTTCATTGCCTGATATACCGTTCCCGAGGGGACGTCAATTATAACGGAGCCGCGTCCTTTAACAATAACGCCGAACGGGTTACTGAAAAGGCTTCCCTCGTCAGTAGAACCGGGCGTGAAATATGGTCTCCACGCAAACGTTTCTTTTACTCCGTCGCCGTCAACATCAATATAAGGCATTACTCGGATAGTAACGATATTGTTCACGTCGTTGCCCGTATCAATAACTATTGCCAGCGGCGTATCGTTGTTTGTTGAAGCGCCGTCAAAACCATCAACCGTAAAGCCCTTGCCGACCTTTCTCTGAAGCGGGTCAATAGATGTGTCAAGTGCCGTTTCGGAATCCGGATACGCAAAATAGAAGTTATTTGAAAATGCGTCTACGCCGTCATGTGCGTGGTTATCGCTATTCAATCTGATGTGGATAGGATTCGCCGCGTCAACCTGTGAATCGGGAATTTCCCATTTATTATATGTCTTGCTGTCTGTGCGGCGCATAAGTTCGTTGATAATATCATCCTTAGAAAGCGAATCGGAAGCTTCTGACCATTTCTTTTCCTCGCCGCTCTTTGTATAGCTCGAGCCGCTTATTGTACCGTTTACGTAAAGATTCTTAAAACTTGACCATGAACCCAACTTCACATCGCCGTTTACATAAAGGTTGCAATTACTGAAGTCTCCTCCATTATTAAGTGCAAGGTCGCCGAGTACGTAGATGTCAATATTTTTTTGTGAGGATGTTCCTCCAATTTGGAAGCTCGCGTAATGATCAGTAAACGTCATATTTCTTCCGACAATTATTTTGCTTCCCTCATATAATTCCAAGGGGTTCGGTGATTCAACATCAAAATCGCCTCTGATCGACCATATTGTCGGCTTTTCAAGCTTTTTGAAATCATTGGAGCTGCTGACGGAAACGATGTAACCCTTCAATATAAAGTTGCCGCCGGTTGAAATATTACCCGCGAGATAATTGGACTTGGGGTTATATGCTCCGGCATAGGTGAACTCCGTATCAAAAAATGTATTCGTAAGGAAGTAACCGCCATCCAAGTACGCGTCGTTCGGCACGTAACCGGTTGCTGTAAACAATTCCGAATCGCCGGGCGAGAAGCTTCCTCCACCGGGTTCGGTCGTGCTGTTTTCGTTATATGCAAAACTCTGGTGAACGGCGTCCTTGTTGCCGTCTACCGAGGATATAACGCAGATGTCAAACTGTGCCATGCTGTTGCCCGCCGCGTTTACCGTATCTTCGATACGCGTTATCGTTACGGAATACGCACCGAGCGTCGACTCATCGTTATTGGTGAGCGCGGGGTTGTTCGGGTCAAGACTCTTAAAGCCGTTTGCGCTTGTCGATATTGACTCGCCCACGTTAAGTCCTTTGAGTTTTGCAAGCAGCGCCTGACCACCCGCATTGGAGGGGTCCGCTATGCTGGAACGCACAATATCGACGATCGACTGTGCCGATTGATGTGACTGCTGTTTGTTAAACACCGCGAACTGTGACTGCCGCGATGATACCACCGAAAAATACATCGCCATACAAGACACCAAAAGCGCGGTCATTGTGCTGATAACCATAAACAACGCGCTTCCGCGGTTACCGATGTACTTTCTGAACTGATGCCGCATATTTTTTCTCCTTTCATAAACGTTTGTCTTTTTACCTTTTACGATATTGCTTATATTGCGGCTGTGGGCGCGAGTATTTCCCGCGCCTTTAGCCTGTGATTATGCCGCTGATGTTGCGCCCGACGTCGTATCCGACGCAGTGCCGTCTGTCGACGGACCTCTGTTATCCTGCTCGTTAAGTCTTTCGGTGGGATCCTGCATACGCTCTATGCTGTAAAACGTTATCGAGCATTCCATAGAGTAGATGACCTCGTCAATACTGCCTTGCCCATCTTCCTCTTCCGCCTTTTTATCATTATCTTCCTCAAAGCCGGTCAATGTTTTTCCTGTTTTGCTCTTGAACGTATCGGCTGCCGCTTTTTCCGCATCGTTGATAAGTTCCTCTACTTTAAGGTCGTATTCGTTAGCGGTTTTAAGATCCTCAAATGTAATGTTGCTGAGCGAGACTGCTTTTCTGATGGTTTTGCCGTTTTCTTCCTTTTGGTAACTGTTTACTTCATCCGCAAAATCAAGCAGACTTTGAGTATCTACCGCTCTTACCTTACAGGTAACGGTTGTAGCGCCGATTGTCTGCGGATCGCCCAGGTACTTCTGTATCATCGTCTGACGAATAAGTCCGGGATCGGTCTTGGTGGGGTCAACGTTTCTGCCTTGGTTCACGTAATCCTTAAGCGCATACGATACGGATTCCGGAATGAACATATTTGACGCAAGTCCTATCGTATCGGGTGCCGTCACCTCTAAGTCTTCAACCAGAACGTTGGCGTCGCACTGCTCAAGGAACGCTCTGAATTCATCGTCCGCTTGATATGCGGCAAGCTCCGGGAAGAACATATCCGCGGTGTTTTTGCCCACGTCGTAAGCTTCGAGTATCTTCTTCTTCAAGTCTTCCTTAGTCTCAACTCTCGCCACGTCTGAATCATACTCTGCTTTCTTTGCGTTCAAGGTGTTCCTGGTTTCGCCTATGGTCTCAAAATTGGGCTTTATAAAAAGGAACACGCCCGCTACCAATATCAAAAGTATAACGACCACGATTGCCGCTATACGTTCTTGTTTACTCAACTTCATTATTCACTCACCTCCGTGCTTGTGTTGGATCCCGCTGCCGCCGCGTCAGACGTCGCCTGAGAAACGGTTACTTTAATATTCTTAAAGTCTTCGCTGGCGTTGGTATTGTCCTCGTCGCTGCCCATCTGGAGCTGCATCGCCACTTCAAACTTAAACACCGTATCAAATGACTTGTCGCCCTCGCTCGCCACGAAACCGTATGCCGTGATATCGGTCGTGTTTACTTTTTCGAAGCCCGTGTACTGAACGTCTACAAAATACGGATCGCCGTATTTATTTTCCACTTTATTTGTTATGTACTCAACATATCTTGCGGGTATCGAGGACGGGTCGCCCTTGCATACGCCCATAAGCGTTGCCTTTACCTGATAATCGGAGCAGTCGAACGCTGTTATTTTAAGCTCCTCGCCGCTTTGCAGGAAATCCTCCGCGTCAAGGGGAGTCTTAAGCTTATCGTAAACCAACGACTGCGCCTTAGGCTTGTAATTGAACAGAAGCTGAGTTTTCGTTACAGTATCATTGTAGTTGTTAAAGCCGCCCAACATCGCTTCGCGTTCCGAAACGGTCCGGAGGTCCGGATCCATTTCCACAATCTTCTTGGAGTAATCCTCAACCTTCGCGTTAAGCGACGCGTTGATAATACCCGTCACCGCGCACACACCGCCGACAAGCGCCGCCGCAAGAACTGCGCTTCCAAGCAGCGCGAAACCGAACGCGCCGGAGCCCTTTGCCTCTTTCGCGGAGGTTGCCTCCAACAAGTTAATATGTTCAAGTTCTTTGTTGCGTCCGTAAAGCGCGCCGATAGCGTTCGCGAACTTCGAGAAGTCGAACTGCGCGGAGGGCGCTGCAGCTATTGAGCTTGGCATCGTCAGCATATTCGTTGGAACGTTGAACGAGGAAATAGCGTTAGTTATTTCAATAAAGCTGTCGATCTCGCCGTAGAACAGAATTTCCTGCAAGGGTCTTGCGTTCTTTCTGCCTCTGATGAAGTTCATCATACCGAACAGGTTGTCGTAGACCGCCTGAGAAACGTAATTCGTTTCGGAGCTGCCCTCGTCAAGTTCGTACTGCGAGGGGTCGATCGTCGAGAAACGCGAGAACGCGAGCTGATTATCCTCATACAAGTTCATATTGATGAAGTTCTTGTCTATCTGAATAAGCAGCAGCGGCATTCTGTCGCCGATTTTCGGGATATTCGTGACAAGACGCGTGATTGAGTTGTTCGCGATCATAACGCCTTTAAGCTGCAAGCCGATCTGCGAGAACAATCTTACATAGCCGTCGACCAATCTTTGCGGACACGCCGCAGCCATGACCTTTAGCATCTTGTTCTTTTCCTCGTCCTCCGTCTCGCCCGCTATGGTAAATGATATGTTGTACTCGGAGCTGATGTTCATTGTGGACTGGATCATCGCCTCGATGATAGCCGGATTCTTCATATTCTTGGGCTTGGCTATCGTAAGTTCCTTATACACTATCGCGCTGGACGTTATGGAAACGATACAATCTTTTTCCCTGATATCCTTGGACTTTATAATGTTGTTCAACTCCGCCGCAACCATGGGAACATCGGAGATATAGCCGTTGGAAACCATTCCGATTGCCATCTCTCGCATATCGGCGTCTTGAATCTTTATCTTGTTACCGGAATGAACGCCTCTTACCAGCTTTATTTGCCTATCGGTAATATCTATTGAAAGCATATTTTCACCTCATACATAAATTTGTTTTGTTTGTGCCGCTTTGACTCGCCGCCACCGCCGCGCCCGCGCTCAGGGGTTTTCGTCCTTTGCCGCGGTTTTGGGGCTTCCGCTCTTCGCCGCTGCTCCAAGCGGGTAACGGTGTACGGGAAGCATCAGCCTTGCTGATCTACGTTTGTCATTCCGCCGTAGAGCATCGGGAATACGCCCGCGAGGAAGAAGCCTATTACTATACCCAAAATAATGATCATCAACGGTTCGATCATACTTACCAGTTTAGTAACTGCGGTATCCGCTTCCTCATCGTAATAGTCGGCTGATTTTTCAAGGATCGTATCCAACGTACCGGATTCCTCGCCGACATATATAATTGAGGTAAACATACCCTCAAATATACCCGTTTTTTCTATCGCTTTCGACATGGTTTCGCCGAGCTTTATGTCGTTTATTACATCCTTAAATCTCTCATGAACGTACATATTGTTGATTACAGCCACGGACTTTTCGATACACTCGACCATCTGAAGACCCGCGCCGTAAAGGTTCGCCATATTACGCGCAAACGAACCGGTGTACATCGTGCTGACAAGCTTTCCCACTTTCGGCAGCTTCAGCTTCCACTCGTCTATCTTCAGCTTAGTGACCGGCGTTCTGTTCAACAAGATACAGCCCGCGACGATCGCGCCTATTACTATAATGTACACATACCAGTAATTGATCATCGAATTTGATACCGCGACCAGAGCCTTCGATATCGGCGACATATCTTCCTCCGGCATCATCTCAATGAACGAAGGCAGAACCTTTGTAAACAGCAGTATCATTACCGCTATCAGCAAAACTCCCAAAATAATCGGGTATACCAGCGCGCTTTTCAGCTTATTCATGGTCTTGTTTGAATTTGCGTAGTGCTCGGACAGACGGTTGAACATTACATCCAGCGTACCCGAAGCCTCGCCCGCGGCAACCAGGCTGACAAACATATCCGGAAATACGCCCGGCTTCGTTTTCAACACGTCCGAAAACGCCCGTCCTTTTTGAACTTCCTCATAGATGTCGAGCATTACGGCTTTTGCTTTCTTGTTTTCCTGCTGTTCCTGAAGTATGTACAGCGCTCTTACAAGCGACAGACCCGCGCCTGTCATTGAAGCCAGCTGACGGCTGATGAATGAGATCTCGTGCACCTTGAATTTGTACTTGACGTCCGCCACGCCCGCGCCCATATCCTTGTAACTTGTCACAAAGAGATTTCGCGCTTTCAGCTTTGCCTGAAGATCCTTATAATCCTCGGCATTTTCAGTGCCCCTGACCGTGCGTCCGCTGACGTCGGTAGCGACATAGGAAAATTTATTCACCTGAAAACCTCCGTTCCCCAACAAACGATGTTGTGAATTTTAAGCGGCATATAATTGATTTTAGGCACAATTCACCCTTAGCCGCCCCCTTTAATAATTAAATTATACCACAAATTCTAACTTTTTGCAAGGGTTTTTAAATGATTTTTTTTAATTTGAGGAAAATTTCCTTGTTTTGAGCGTAGAAATTCAGCGTCGGTATATGTGCAATTTGTCCAAATTCAACATATTTTGTTTTACAAATGTCACATTGTCAATTTTAAGCTCATATTCTCTTTGCGACCGAAATTTGGCAAAATATTATCGTTATTGCTCCGCCAATTAAATGTTTCCTATTTTTTTATTTTCTTTTTCACGTTTAATTGTAAACTTTACGCGCCCATTTCGATGGGAACACTTCATATAAAGTTTTTTTACCTAATTTGAATTGCTACGTTGCCGGTATCGAGGGGACAACCCTTCGGGAAAGGGGCGAGGGGGGCTGTCTACCTTTGATATCCCCACAAATGCATTCTTGACTTCAACCTGTAGTATTTTTTCAAACGGCAGGAAGCCCCCCCTCTCCCCTCTCCCTACGGGTTTAGGGTGACCGCTTGCGGTCACTCGCCCTCGAGCTCCCTTTTCCTCTCTC
>CANRFR010000026.1 GCA_947629945.1 uncultured Clostridia bacterium
CCGTATATTTCCCCGCAGATACAGCTTGGAGCGTTTCTATGTGCGAGAACGTTCCTGCGGAAAACATTAAAGTTACGCTTACAAGGAAATCGGATATGCGAATTTGGACATTCTCCAAAGAGCGCTCCGACGGATTTTTTAATGTAAACAACGACAGCAGTCTGCCGCTGAACGGATGTATTATATTCCGTCCGGACGATGTTGGCGGGTATTCTCACGGAGATGTGTTTAACGTTAAAATAGATGGTCTTGACAAAGAGGTATCTTACAATGTAAACTTCTTTGATCTTGACGGCGACGACAGCATTTTCGATGTGCCAAACGATGATGAAACGACCTCCGAAAACTCAGGGAAAACCGTCTTTATCGACGAGGATACTAACATACAAATAACCGCCGCTCCCGATGTTTTTCCCGCCGATACTCAATTTAAGGCGGCTCCGATTGAAAACTGCTGCTCCGATACTCGCTGCGCTTATGACATTTCCTTTGTTTGCAACGGGCAAAATATTCAGCCGAACGGCAGCATTGAGGTCTGCGTTCCCATACCCAAAGGATTTGAAAATTACAACGTTCTGCGTGTTTATCATGTGGAAAACGGCTGCTGTAATTTCGTTCCGTCTGAATGTGCAAACGGGTTTATAAGATTTACAGCGAACAGTTTCAGTCCCTACATTATTACGAGTGAGGACTTGGACGGACAAGCCGTTGATTTCTCCGATGATGATACTCCCGCAGAAGAACCCGTTGAAAATGACGAGCCTGTCAACGACGATACTCCCATTGAAGAACCTGTTGAAAATGACGAGCCTGTCAACGACGATACTCCCGCAGAAGAACCTATTGAAAGTGACGAGCCTGTCAACGACGATACTCCCGCAGAAGAACCTATTGAAAGTGACGAGCCTGTCAACGACGATACTCTCGCGGAATAACCTATTGAGAATGATGAGCCTGTCGATGACGACACTCTTGCAGAAGAACCTGTTGAGAATGACGAGCCTGTCAATGACGATACTCCTACGGAAGAACCTGTTGAGAATGACGAGCCTATCAACAACGTTAGTCCAACGGAAGAATCTGTTGAGAATGACGAGACTGTCAACGACGATACTCCCGCAGAAGAACCTGTTGAAAATGACGAGCCTGTCAACGACGATAGTCCCACGGAAGAACCTGTTGGTAATGGAAATAAGGTTGACGAGATTTCGACACCAGAAGCGACGGAGAGTACTTCCGAAAATGATACTAAATCCGATATTGACTACTTGGGCAGCTCGACTCCGAAAAGCATTGAAAATTCATCAACGGACGGCTCCGAGAGCATTGAAGTCACGCTTATCAACGACAGCTCCAAAGCGGTTTCGGAAAGCGAAAACCCTTCTACCGGTGCGCTGTCGGCGGTGATACCCGCAGCGTTATCCGTTTGCGTTATCATAGCGGTACAAAAACGGAAAAACAAACGATAATATTCAAATTGCGGAATGTTGCTTTCGGGTATAGTGAAGTTAGAACCTGTTCTCACAAGATTTGTTAAACTATTATAAAAAAACGGCGCCGGGCAGGCTTGCTTGACGCCGTTTTTTTGTGTGAGGTTTTGTATTTTCATTCGTCTAATTAAGTGAAAGGGGGGAATTCTAATGGATAACGGTGAAAGTAGCTACCGCCGGTATCTTTCGGGCGACGATAATGGTCTTGTCGAGATAATTCGCGACTACAAAGACGGTCTTATCTTCTTTTTGAACGGATACGTTAGAAATATCCTTGTTGCGGAGGAACTGTGCGAAGACATTTTTGTGAAGATTGCCGTTAAGAAGCCCGAATTTCTGGGGAATTCATCCTTTAAGACCTTTTTGTACGCTATCGCGCGAAATGCCGCCCTTGATTTTAAAAAGCGGCGCGTGTATATCTCTATAGAAGAAGCCGGCGAAATTGAGAGCGGAGAGCGCTCTCTTGAAGAGGAATATTTACGAGCGGAACAGAAAATCGCGGTTCATCGGGCTATGAAGAAGCTCAAGCCCGAATACGGCAAAGTTCTGTGGCTTACATATTTTGAAGAGCTTTCCAATAAAGAAACCGCTGAAATTATGGGAAAAAGTGTTCACAATATTGAAACTCTGGTTTACAGAGCACGTAACGCTCTCAAAAAAGAACTCGAAAAGGAGGGGTTCGTTTATGAAAACATATAAAGAAATGGCTCACGACGTACTTAAACGCCGCGATGAAGAACTTCAAAAACTTGTCTTAACACAAAACGAAACGTATGACTACACGCCCGACAAGGCTTACCCCGCCCGTTCAAATAAACGCAGACTGCTGCCGCGAATTCTTATTCCGTGCGCGGCTGCCGTTACCGCAGCGACAATTGGTATCGTGGTTTTTAACAATTTTCCGAAAAATAACGTGGACAGATTAACAAACAATATAGGAAAACAGAAACCGGAAACGGACAACGCAGCTAACGTTTTGGATTCCAAAGATAATATCGGCGATGTATATGATATTGCCCCGCCTACTGCCGCCGACAAATACAAGGGCGGCGAGACGGAGATAAATTACAACAAAATCACAGAAGATGATCTTTATCTTTACAACTTGCCTGATCTCCGGGGAGAAGATTTTGTGAACATTCCCGATGACAAGATAAACGATTTTTACGGTATTCTGTTCGACCGTTTGAACGAGTATCTCGACGAGGGCGAGCATAAACCGTTCGGATATTACGACAGCGGTAAGGAGGCAAACGACGTTGAGGAACATTCTGTTCACGGCTATTATAACTTAAACAAAATACGCTACAACGGCAAAGATTTTATCATCACGGTTTCGGGAAGCTACAGCAAGCTCCATATTGCTGACGTTGAAAGTGCCGCTAAATCCGTAATAAACGGCTTTGACGGTATAGTGTATGACCTCGGAAACGGCGCTCTTATCGCGGAAATTGATATTAACGGAGTTTTAGTGTTGATTAAGGCTGACTTTGATCTGGATAAAATAAAAGACGAGGATTATCCCAAACTCTTTTTTGAAAAGATACTCGACCGGTACACTGCGCCCGTCGACGACAATACCGAGGACGGCGAGAGGATAGATATGCTCGACAAATATCCCGACTTCCTATACAACTCCGACAACCCGTTTGCGCAATTGTGTTGGTCGGAGGTCATAGGGCTTAAAATCGAAAAGATAGATATTGACAAGGCGAACGAGTTTTACGGCGTTACGCTTGACATACTCGGAAAACTGCATAAGGACTGGGAAGAAGAGGGCAAAGACGCGCTCGAAATTTACTACAGTAAACCAAAAGACGAACTTATTGAGCTTGGAAGACCAAATAAGCTTTCCTACTGCAAACCGAACGGCGCTCGACTGGAAGTCTCGGTGAGCACGCGTAAGGTCTCGATACCTAACAACGAGTCTTATATTAACGGACAAACCGCCGTACTTTACTGCGCGGACGGCTTCGACCGCGTAAAAACCGATGATGAATACCCGAACGGCGACCACGAATATTACGGAATTATCAACTTTGGTAAGTGCTCCGCCGAATTATACTCACGAGGATTCACCGAAGAAGAGTTTCTCAATGTTTTGCGCGAATTTACCGAAAAGAAAATTGAATAAGCCATCCCGGCATAAGCCCTAACATAAATCCCGATAACGATCCCAGTTTACATCAAAACAATAATCTTAATAAGTAAACCCCCGATAACTCGGGGGCTTTGTTTATTTTTCCTTAACGTGTACATCAAGTTGATTGTAAGGTATCTCGATCTTGTTTTCGATGAACGCCGCGCGAACTTTCTCGTTCAGGTCAAAGTACACGTCCCAATACTCCGCCGACTTGCACCACGCTCTCACCAAAATCACTATGGAACTTGCGGCGTGTTCTTTCATCACCACCAAGTTCGGTATCTCGTGAAGAATATTCCGGTGTTTGTCAAGCTCACGCTCGATTACTCGCTTTGCTTTCTCAAAATCGTTCTCATAAGATATAGAAAACAGCATTTCAAGGCGGCGGTTTTCGTTGCCGTTGTTGTTGACTATCGTCGCGTTTACCGCCATACCGTTAGGAATAAAGATTGCTTGATTTGTAAGGCTGTCAAGGCGCGTATAGAGTATCGATATCTGCGAGACCGTCCCCTCCACGCCGTTTGTCATTATGTAATCGCCTATCTTGAACGGCTTGTTTATCATCAGCAGAAATCCGCCCGCAACGTTCGACAATGAGTCCTTAAGAGCCAAACCTATTGCCACGCCTGCCGTACCTATCACCGTAACTATGGATGTTGACGGGATTCCAAGCATACTCAAAACAATCGTTATAAGTACTAAGTACAAGACGATCTTAGCGACCTGTCCTGTAAATTTCGTGACGGTAAGATCAAGCTTAGTCTTGCTTAATCCTTTCGTTAAACCAAAGAGTACCAACTTCGTTATAATTATTCCGATTACCAAAACGACAGCCGCGAAGATAATTTTTGGGAGCATTGACATAAACGATTTGCCGATATTCCCGAAAAACTCGCCCAAGACCGAAAATGTTTGATTTGGATTTTCCACAATAACGTCCACTGCGTCGCCGAGCGTCGCTTCACTTGTGACGCTCTCAACACTCGAAGCCGCTTCCGAAACATCCGAAACAACGCTTTCCGCAGCAGTCGTAAGAAGTAAAAGCTTGCCGCCCAGCATCAGCCGAACTCCTTTTCAAACGCGGATACTACCGCATCCGCGTCCGCGTCACGGATAAGCACGGAAATTTCGTCAACGCCTGTAGTTATCATCAGGATCATTGCTTCAAGCCGGTTCAAAATCTCGAAAACACGCGCCGCAAAACCGACTGTTTCCATCATTTCACCCGTTTGTACAACGATTTTACGGTTTCCGCTGTTTATCATCGGAGATACGCCGCCTTTAGCTTTAATTTCTCCCACAACGCCGAGAAGCTTCGGCATATCGTCGTCGTTTACCGTAAATCCAAAGCTGAATATCTCCTGCGTCGGCGCGGTCATCGAAATCATATCCACGTTTATCCCCACATTTGCGACGATCTTCAACGTGTCTTCCATTACTGTTTTGTTAAGCGGAACATTGTTAAAACTTACCGCGCTTACGTTTTCAGTCACTTCAATTTTCATAATTTACCCCCGTTACTTGATCAAATCACCCATTGCATACAATCCCGCGGGCTTGCCGCTGAGGAACACTGCCGCGTTCACCGCGCCCACTGCGAACACCTCGCGCGACTGCGCCGAGTGCGACAACGTGATAACCTCGTCGTGTCCCGCAAAAATTATATCGTGCTCCCCGACTATCGTGCCGCCGCGAATTGAGCTCATTCCGATCTCGTTCTTGTCGCGCGGACGACGGACAGCGTGCCTGTCATAAATATAATGCTTTGAATTCCCCAGTTCCTCGTTTATAGCCTCGGCAAGCATTAAAGCGGTTCCCGAGGGAGCGTCCTTTTTACGGTTATGATGCTTCTCTACAATTTCGATATCGAACTGATCGCCGAGAACCTGGACCGCTTTTTTCGCGAGTTCCGCAAGCAGATTTATACCCAGCGACATATTGAATGTAAAGAACACCGGAATAGACGAACTTGCCGCCGTTATTTGTGCTTTTTCCTCATCCGTATAACCTGTCGTGCCGATAACCAACGGCACAGCGTTCATTTTACAGTAATTCAGCAGATCCGGCAGCGCCGACGGGTGCGAGAAATCTATTATCACGTCGGGTTTTTCAGGCAAATCGAAAACGCTGTTCACTAAAGGGAATTCGCCATACCTCTCCCCCGCTTTATCAATTCCCGCACAAACGACGCTGTCCGTGCGCTCTCCGATTATTCCCGCGATAACGCGCCCCATGTGCCCGCACGCGCCTGTTATGGCTATTTTTACCATTTTTTATTTTCCTTTCATACTTCCAAATTAGGGCAGCGTAAAACACGTTGCCCCATAAAATTACTTTATCTTATTGACTAATCCGAGCGGCTCCATAACCGCCTTAATTTTCGCTTTAACATCATCGGACGGCTCACAGAGCGGCAAACGGCATTCGCCTGCCTTAAATCCCATAAGACCCAGCGCGTACTTTACGGGAATCGGGTTTACGTCGCTGAACATTGCCTTGTCGAGCGCATAAAGCTTCTTAGCCATTTCAAGCGCCTCTTCGCGCTTACCGTCAAGGTAGAGCGTTATTTCCTCGTGCTTTTCGCACGGAGCTACATTGGAGGTCACGGAAATCAAGCCCTTACCGCCAAGCGCTACACAAGCGAGCGCCTCGTCATCGTTGCCTGAATAAATATCGTAGTCCGTGTAGGTCGAGAGCGCCAAAATCGTGCCGACATTGCTGCTTGCTTCTTTCACGGCAGTAATATTCGGGTGCTTAGACATTTCTATGTAAGCGTCTACGCCGATATTACAGCCCGTGCGCGACGGCACGTTATACAAAACTATCGGAATGTTCACTGCGTCCGCGATAGTTGTGAAGTGCTTTACCAAGCCGCGCTGCGACGCTTTATTGTAATACGGAGTAACTTGCAAGAGAGCGTCCGCGCCCATTTTTTCCGCTTCCTTTGAAAGTTCAACGGCGTAGGCAGTGTCGTTGCTGCCCGCGCCAGCGATAACGGGAACGCGATGATTTACGCGCTCGATACCGTAACGGATAACCTCGCGGTGCTCCTCATCGGTCATTGTAGCGCTTTCGCCCGTCGTGCCGCAAATAACCAATCCGTCAATACCGTTTTCTATCTGATAATCGATAAGCCTGCCAAACTCCTCATAGTTGATAGAGCCGTCCGCGTTCATGGGAGTTGCTATCGCGGTAGCGCAGCCGGTGAAAATAGTTTTAGTACTCATAGAAAATCCTTTCATCAAAAAAGCTATCAGTCAAGATAACCCTTAGCCGCCAGCAGCTCAGCCATTTCGACCGCGCCGCCCGCCGCTCCGCGAAGCGTGTTGTGAGACAGGCAGACGAACTTATAGTCGTACTGCGTATCGGGGCGAAGTCTGCCGATGGATATCGCCATACCGCCCTCAAGATTGCGGTGGAGCTTCGCTTGCGGCATATTGTCCTCCTCAAAATAGTTGAGGAACTGCTTGGGAGCGCTCGGAAGCTGAAGTTCCTGAGGTTCGCCCTTGTACTCTGCCCAAATCTTCTTGATTTCCTCAATCGTGGGCTTATTTTCAAATCTCACGAAAGCCGCCGCAAAGTGTCCGTTTGATACGGGAACGCGCAGACACTGCGTTGTTATCGCGGGCTTTTCGCACTTTACTATCTCATTACCCTGAATTTTGCCCCAAACTTTCAGCGGCTCCTGTTCAGACTTCTCTTCCTCGCCGCCGATAAACGGAATAAGGTTATCCACCATTTCGGGCCATGTTTCAAACGTTTTGCCCGCTCCCGAAATAGCCTGATAGGTACACGCAAGCACTTCGGTAATGCCAAACTTTCTCAAAGGAGAAAGCGCGGGAACATAGCTTTGAATAGAACAATTGCTCTTTACGGAAATGAAGCCGCGCTTTGTACCGAGACGCTTTCTCTGCGCTTCGATGATCTCCGCGTGATCGGGATTTACCTCGGGAATTATCATCGGTACGTCGGGCGTAAAGCGGTTTGCGGAGTTGTTTGACATAACGGGGCACTCGGCTTTTGCGTAACGCTCCTCAAGCGCCTTTATCTCGTCCTTTTTCATATCCACAGCGCAGAACACGAAGTCAACCTTGGATACTATTTCCTCAACGTCCGCCGTTGCGTCGTTTACTATAATGTTCTCCATAGATTTCGGCATCGGCGTATCCATAAGCCAGCGCGAACCCACAGCCTCTTTATACGTCTTACCCGCGCTTCTCGGAGACGCGGCAAGCGCCGTTACATGAAACCACGGGTGGTTTTCGAGCAGCGTTGCAAAACGCTGTCCTACCATTCCCGTTGCTCCTATTATTCCTACGTTGAACGATTTTTTCATGTTACATTCCTCTTTCATCATACATAAAATAAAAACCGATGAGCTGTTTCATCGGCGTGGTTTGTATAGAGCATCAAGCTTTACGTTATTATCGGCGTAAACTTAACGATAGCGCTCCATCAAGCAAGTCGATGACAGTCCTGCGCGTATTTCACACAAAACCGGATAACGTACATCTCGGACTGTACGCTCCTCGGCGAAATTGCCTTTCACACAACCGTTTCCGAAAACTCCCACGTATTTGCTTTCTGTCAAATGCGAGGGTGATTGCAAGCAATCACTCGCTGTGTTACTTTTCAATTCCGCGCCTCTATCAATTCCTTTATATTTTATCACATATTTCGGCGTTTGTCAATATTAATTTGTGAAAATTTATATAAACCCACGATTTATTTTTAGATATTCTGCACATAGGGTTGAAATAATTTTCCAAATATGCTATAATTAAGTAAGATTTTTAATGAAAAGGAAAACGATGTATTATGTTAAAAAGCGATTTTTATTACGACCTGCCAGAAGAACTTATAGCGCAGACTCCCGTTGAACCGCGCGACAACTCTCGGCTTATGAAGATTGACAGACAAAGCGGCGAGATAGTACACGACCGCTTCTATAATATATGCGATTACCTCAAAAAGGGCGACTTGCTTGTAATGAACGACAGCAAGGTGTTTCCGGCGCGCATTTTCGGACTGAAACGCGAAACTCAAGTGCCTTGCGAGTTTCTGCTCTTAAAGCGGCGCTCGCTCACTGAATGGGAAACGATGGTGAAGCCCGGTCGGCGGCTAAAGCCCGGAGTAGTCGTGGACTTCCCCGAAGGGCTTTCGGCAGAGGTGCTCGAGACGCTTGAGGGCGGGAACAGACTTGTAAGATTTTCATTCGAGGGAGATTTTTTCGATATACTTGACAGGATAGGTCAAATGCCGCTGCCTCCGTACATTACCGAAAAGCTCCAAAACAACGACCGCTACAATACGATATATTGCCATGAAACAGGCTCTGCCGCCGCCCCTACGGCGGGACTGCACTTCACGGAGAAAGAGTTCGCCGAATGCCGCGAAAAAGGCGTTGAAACGGCGTTCGTAACACTCCACGTTGGGCTGGGAACGTTTCGTCCCGTCAAGGAGGACGATATTCTCGACCACAAAATGCACACGGAACACTACTCAATTCCCCCCGAGACCGCCGAAAAAATACGCGCGTGCAAAGAACGCGGCGGGCGCGTTATCGCCGTTGGAACTACATCTTGCCGAACGCTCGAGAGCGCGGCACAGACGGGAAAAGCCATTGACGATACCTCTATCTTCATTTACCCGGGCTATGAGTTTAAGTGCATTGACGGGCTTATCACGAATTTCCATCTACCCGAAAGTACGCTCATTATGCTTGTGAGCGCGTTTCTGGGTCGCGAAAGAACGCTCTCCGCGTATCAAATTGCTATTAAGGAACGGTATCGCTTCTTCTCGTTCGGTGATTGTATGATAATAATATGAAATAATAAAATGTCAATAAAATTTAATAAAACGCTCTGCAACAATGCTGTTGAAAATCACAATGTGTAAAACGCCGGAAACTTGCATAAATCAATATCCCCCACATTGGTGGGGGATATTGATTTACTTATTGAACATATCCTTAATTTTATCGAAAAAGCCCTTGCGTTTTTCATAGTTCTTCTCATCCAAGGTCGCTTCAAACGCTTCAAGAGCGTCTTTTTGTTTCTTGCTGAGATTTTTCGGAACCTCGACGTTTATCGTGACGAACTGGTCGCCGCGGTCTCCCGCCGAACGCTGTAGCTTCTGCACGCCCTTTCCGCGAAGTCTGAACACCGTGCCCGGCTGTGTACCTGCGGGAACACTGTAAGTAACGGGTCCGTCAATCGTCGGCACCTCTATTTCCGCGCCTAAAGCTGCCTGAGCGTAGGTCACGGGGAAATCAATCCTGATATTGTAATCGTCTCGCGTGAAAACAGGATCTCGGCGCACGGAAATACGCACTTTAAGATCGCCGCGCGCTCCGCCGTTCGTACCGATATTGCCCTGTCCGCGAACGTTCAATGTCATTCCGTCGTCGATGCCCGCGGGCACTTTTACGGAAACCGTCTTTTTCATATTAACAGTACCTTTGCCGCGGCATTTTCCGCACGGCTTTTCGATTATCTTGCCCTTGCCGCCGCACTTTGAACACGGCTTCTGCGTCTGCATCATACCGAACATACTGCGCGACTGTACCGTTGTATAACCCTTGCCGTTACACTCGGGACAGGTTTTTGCGCTTGTTCCCATTTCCGCACCGCTGCCCTTACAGTCGGGACACTCCTCGGCGCGATTCACAGTGATATCGTGCGCTACGCCGCTGCAAGCCTCCATAAACGAAATATCCAGCGCCACAGCTATATCGGCGCCGCGCCTGGGAACGTTCATAGAAGCGCTTCTGCCGGAAAAGCCGCCCGAAAAACCGCCCGAAAAACCGCCGCCGAAAATATCCGCGAAGATATCCCCAAGGTCAACTCCGTCAAAGCCGCCTGCCCAAGCGCCGCCACCGCCGCCGTAGCTCGGATCTACTCCCGCGAAACCGAACTGATCGTATTTCGCGCGCTTTTCCGGGTCGGAAAGCACCTGATTTGCCTCGTTTATCTCCTTGAACTTTTCCGCCGCCGACGGGTCGTCGGGGTTTAAATCGGGGTGATACTGCTTCGCCAGTTTACGATACGCCTTTTTTATCTCAGCGTCAGTCGCTCCCTTTTGAAGCCCCAGCACCTCGTAATAATCCTTCTTGTCTGCCATATTTACTCCTTATTTAAATTAAAATTTGAGAACCGCTCTCTCCGCGCTTCGCGATCCGTTCGCTTGCCGAGCTGCATTGCCTCCGTTCGCTGCGCTCACTGCGGCAACGCAGCTCGCTTTCTCAAATTTTATGCGCCGCCGTTTTGTTGCTTTTTATCACGCGGCTGCTTTACTGCACCGCCTTTATGTTGTTTTTGTCAAACGCCGCTTTGCAGCACCGCCGAAACGCCGCATAAACATAATTTCTCAAAGCCCCGGCAATTCTACATTCTCAATTCAACATTGTCAATTATCAAAAAGGTCAGGGTCTACAAGCGGTGCGATAAGTTCACAGACCTCGCCGCTCTCGTCAAATCCCCAGAAGCTTTGATAAAAACCGTCGCCGAAGCCCGAAGATATTTGCACCATTCTCTCGCCCGTGTCGGGATTTGCCCACTCTATAAAATCGCCGCCCTCGCGCTGATACGCAGGTAGTTTTTTGTCGCTCTCCGCGAAGAACGCCGCGAAATAATCATCATAATGGTTCTTTTTCGGATTATCCTTGTGCCACTTTTCAAGGAACTTCGCGTAATTTTTCGCCGCGCCCGCGTCTATAAAGCACATCATTCCCGCGTCCACGGGATAACCGTGCATAACGCCGTCTTTTGCCTTGAACGCGGCACTGTCCTCCTCAGACTCCGCCAGTTCGTAGCGCACTGCCTTTGCGTCCTTGATTTTAAGCCGCGCCGTGCACATTCTTATGCCTATTTCATTGTGACGGCAAATAGAAACCTCGACGGGATAACTCCCTTTGGGAATTTCGCGCTCCAGAACGGGCGCAATAATATGCTCTCCGGAAAGATAGCACAGCGGGTCGGCGACTATCACCTTGCCGCTCGGAACATCCACCGTGCCTACCGTGAGATAAAAACGCGTTTCGGTTTTTACAAACTGCCGCGCGATTTTCTCCACATCGACCTCGCCTTGGCTGATGTACTTCAAATTCTTCTCGAAAACCGCTTGTATTTTTTCACGAGCATTAAAGTGAAGAATAAAATCCGTCATTTTGAACGCAAGTTCAATTGCCTCGTCTTTATCCGAGGGGAACTCATCAAGACCGCTGAAAACCGCCGTACAATCCGTGCTTTCCTCATCGGGAAAACCTCCCGCAACGCCAATCAGCCACTTACCTATTGAACTCTTTTTGAACTTGAACACGAAAAATATCAAACCGTCGTGCTCGTCGTCCTTTAAAGCGAACGCGTATTCAATCTTTTTCGGCGGTTTTCCGTCCATCTGCTCTTGTTCGGTCAGCCATTCGCAAAGCGCCTTTTGCGCTATGTTTTTCTGGTTGTCGTTCATAAAAACTTATCCTTTCAAAATCTGATTCGCTGATTTCCATGCGAGTATTTTCACCGTCTTTGGGTTTTGCTAAATTGGAAAAAAATTGACAAGAACGCCGTATAATTATAAGAGGAAACCCACTCGCAGAACGCTTTTTGACAATTTCCAACGGCTTTTCTGTTATACTCTTCCAAAATCGGCAAATACACCGCGCGTTTTCACGCGGTGTACGAGCCTTAACAATTATTTCTTTTCTGTGAACTCAACGTCAACCGCACCATCGTCGCCGTTGTTGCCGTCGTCCGACGGAGCAGCGCCTGCCGCCGCGCCCATATCCGCGCCGTTAGGTGCGCCGCCTGCCGCCTGATATACCTTTTGAGCGACCTCGTTAAACGCATTCTGCAAATCGTCCTTCTTGCGCTTGATATCCTCGATATCCGTGCCCTTGAGAGCTTCTTTAAGCGCGTCAAGCTTGGGATTTACCTTAGACTTATCGTCCTCGCTTACCTTATCGCCGAACTCGCCCATTGCCTTTTCAATATTATATGCCAACGAGTCTGCTTCATTGCGCGCGTCAACGTCCTCCTTACGCTTTTTGTCCTCAGCCGCGAACGCTTCCGCTTCCTTGACAGCCTTATCGATATCGTCCTTGCTCATATTTGTGGAAGCAGTGATGGAAATGTGCTGTTCCTTGCCCGTGCCCTTATCCATTGCCGTTACGTTTACTATACCGTTAGCGTCGATATCGAACGTTACCTCGATCTGCGGAATACCGCGCGGCGCAGGAGCAATACCGTCCAAACGGAAGTTGCCTATCGACTTATTATCCTTTGCGAACTCGCGCTCACCCTGAAGAATGTTGATGTCAACGGAGGGCTGATTGTCCGCGTAGGTCGTGAATACCTGACTGTGCTTGGTCGGAATAGTGGTGTTGCGCTCGATCATTCTCGTGCATACGCCGCCCGCCGTTTCGATACCGAGCGACAGCGGAGTTACATCAAGCAATACGATACCGCCGACTTCCTTATTCAAAACGCCGCCTTGGATAGAAGCGCCTATTGCTACGCACTCATCGGGGTTTATGCCCTTGAACGGATCCTTGCCGAGGAAGCTCTTAACAGCGTCCTGTACGGCGGGAATTCTTGTGGAACCGCCGACAAGCAAAATCTTGTGTATCTCATTCTTATCAAGACCGGAATCGGAAATCGCTTGCTTGAGCGGACCCATTGTCGCTTCAACCAAATCCGCGGTAAGGTCGTTGAATTTCGCTCTCGACAATGTAACGTTCAAGTGCTTGGGTCCCGTAGCGTCTGCGGTGATATACGGAATGGAAACATTAACGGAAGTGGAGTTGGAAAGCGCGATCTTCGCCTTTTCCGCCTCGTCTTTCAGTCTCTGCATAGCGAACTTGTCGTTTGCGAGGTCAATGCCATCGGACTTTTTGAACTCGTCCTTAAGGAAGTCGATAATTCTCTGGTCGAAATCATCGCCGCCGAGGTGGTTGTTACCCGCTGTCGCAAGAACCTCTTGAACACCGTCGCCGATATTAATTACGGAAACATCAAACGTACCGCCGCCGAGGTCGTAAACCACGATATTCTGATCTTCTTCTTTATCAACGCCATAAGCCAAAGCCGCCGCCGTCGGCTCGTTGATGATACGCTGAACATTCAGTCCCGCGATTTGACCCGCGTCTTTAGTCGCCTGTCTCTGGCTGTCCGTGAAGTATGCGGGAACTGTGATAACAGCGTCCGTTACTTTCTCGCCGAGGTAACCCTCCGCGTCCGTTTTCAGCTTCTGGAGTATCATCGCGGATATCTCCTGCGGGGTGTACTTCTTGCCGTCGATATCTACTTTATAATCCGAACCCATGTGACGCTTAATGGATATAACCGTCTTTTCGGGGTTTTGAACCGCCTGGTTCTTCGCGAGCTGACCTACAAGTCTCTCGCCGTCCTTTGTGAACGCCACTACCGACGGGGTCGTTCTCGAACCCTCGGAATTCGTAATAACTACAGGCTCGCCGCCCTCGATTACGCTTACGCAACTGTTGGTCGTGCCCAAATCAATACCTATTATCTTGCTCATAATTAGTTCCTCCTTAAAATATGCCAATCAAAAATTGATGTTATTTTTATTTTCTCGCTTCTTCTCCTCGCAGAGGAGAAGCGACTAATTGGCTACGCTTACCATGGCGAACCGTATAACCTTTTCGCCGATCTTGTAACCCTTGGCAAACGTCTGTACCACGGTGCCGCTTTCCTTGTCGGAATCGTCCACGCGCTGCACCGCCTGATGAAAATTCGGATCAAACCGTGCTCCGTCGCTTTCTATTTCCTCAACGCCTAGGTTTTTAAGCGTCTGAATAAAGCTGTCGCTTATCATCTCCACGCCTTTTTTGTAGTTCTCGTCCGCGCAATCCGTTTGTAAAGCGCGTTCGAGATTATCCATAACGGGCAGAAACTGCGATGTGACGTTTGTCACAATCTCAGCGCGCAGAGCGTCCTTTTCACGCGCCGAACGCTTACGGAAGTTGTCGTACTCCGCCATGGTTCTCAAAAGCTGTTCCTTTACCGACGCCAACTCCTCGGCGACCTTTTCCGCTTCGGAATCGCTGTCGGGCTTTTCTTCAACCTCCGTTTCCGGCGTCTGCTCTTCCTCCGTTAATTCGTCCAACTCTTCGTCATTTGTCATTCTTGCTGTCCCCTTCCCTTGCCTCGGGCAATTGCGGCTCTTCCTCATCGGAGAGCATTTGTGTCACCTTTCGGCTTAGATATTCTATATAAGGAATCACCTTGCGGTAATCCAATCTCATAGGTCCTATTATTCCCAGCGCGCCCGCGGGCTTTCCGTCCTTGTAGTAGCTGGCGCTCACCACTGTGGAATTAGAAATCGCAAACGTTTCGTTTTCCTCGCCAAACCGAATATTAATTCCCGAAAACGCGCCCTCCAGAAGTCCGGATAGCTCCGCTTTCTGCTCAATAAACTTTATTACGTCCTCGGGCGCCAATTCTCGGCACGCCAGAAGATTGGCTTCGCCTTTTACCTCCACGCTGTCGCGGAGCATTTCCTCGGAAAGCTCGTAAACCGCGTGCAGAAGCGGCGAAAGCGACAGCATATATCCGCTTAAAGCCGCCGTCAGACCGTTTACATAATCCTCCGACATACTTTCCAGATCTACGCCGCGCAAATGCTCGTTCAAAAAGTTTGTGAAACTCGACATCTGCTCGTTCGTCATATCGAACTCCATTCGGCAGACCTTGTTTTTTATCGTGCCGTTGGACGTTATCATCAGCAAAACGTACATTCGCCGCCCGGCGGGTACCACGTCTACTTTTGTTATCACTGAAAACTTTGAAACGTGATTTGTGGAAATCGCCGCGCACTGCGTTATCTCGGCAAGCGCCGTTGAAGCGTTTTCTATAATAGCCTCATATCCCGTGCCGCTGTACAGACGCTCGTCTATTTCGCTGAGCTTATCGGGATTAAGCGGTTCCGGACTCATCAGGTTCTCAACGTAGTATCTAAAGCCCTTATAGGTCGGCACTCGACCCGCCGACGTGTGCGGATGGTTTAGGTAACCTTGCTGCTCCAGAGCCGCCATTGTGTTTCTTATCGTCGCGGGTGAAACGCCTATCTCGGGATCTTGCGCTAACGCCTTGGAACCTATCGGTTCGCCTGTTTTTATATACGCGTCAACTATCGCCGCCAATATCTTCGCCGCGCGCCCATCCAACGTTTTCACCCCCCAAGTTATTTTGTTAACGAAAAAGATAAATTCGATTTACTCTGAATAATAATTATCAATTCTGCGTTTTTTTGATGTTAGCACTCTGTCTCTCCGAGTGCTAAATATAATTTAACATAAATTTTCTCTTTTGTCAAGAGTTTTTTCAAAAAATATTCACAAACCCGTACAATATTTTTAATAATTTCTTGTGCAATATTACTGTTTTTGCCGAAAACGTGCTGTTTTATACGATTTCTCTTGACTTTTTTGGAGATAGCGGCTATAATATTCATATAAATATATATTATGAACGGTGATGTTATGCACTTTACTAAAGCAAAAGGAATTTTGAACGCGGGCAACGGAATGAACGTCTACCGAGGCTGCACACACGGCTGCATTTACTGCGACGCCCGCAGCGACTGTTATCAGCCCGAGCGTCCGTTTGAGGATATCGCAGTTAAGGAGAACGCTCCCGAACTGCTGGAAGCGGCTTTAAAATCAAAGCGGCGGCTCTGTATGATAGGCACGGGCGCTATGTGCGACCCGTATCTCCACGCGGAACGCGAACTGAACATCACTCGGCGGTGTTTGGAAGTGATCGCAAAATACGGATTTGGAGTAACGGTGCTCACAAAATCCTATATGATACTGCGGGATATCAAACTTCTGGAACGGATAAACAACAGCGCTAAAGCGGTAGTTCAAATGACGCTCACCACTGCCGACGAAGATCTATGCCGCATTGTGGAACCGAACGTCTGCACCACTGCTCGGCGCGTCGAGGTGCTGCGAAAAATGCGCGAGGTGGGTATCCCGACGGTCGTCTGGATGACGCCGCTTCTGCCGTTTATCAACGATACCGAGGAAAACGTTCGCAGTATCGTTAGGATGTGCGCCGAAGCCGGAGTTATGGGGATAATCACGTTCGGAATGGGCATGATGCTCCGCAGCGGCGACCGCGAATATTTCTACGCACAGCTTGACCGATTTTTCCCCGGGCTTAAAGAACGGTACGTTTCAACATACGGGAACGCTTACGAGCTGCAGTCACCAAACGCGGCTCGGCTTTGGACGGTTTTTGACATAGAATGTGAAAAGTACGGTATTGAATACGACCAATCTCGCATCTTTCAATATATGCGTGAATTTCCCGAACCGGAACAGCTTTCGCTATTCTGAAACACTAACGGGGATACACGAATTTACAAATCAATAAAAATGTGCGTTTCCTCCGCCGATACGTGGGAAACGCACATTTTGTAATCATTTTTGGCGCTCGGTCTACAGAGAACTTCTCGCAAAATAAGAACTTACTCCGTTTGCTATCGCCTTTGCCATTTGAGTTTGGTTGTTTGAATCCGCCATAATAAGACACTCGGTATCATTGGAAACAAATCCCATTTCCACAAGCACCGACGGGAAACCCTGTTCGAGCGTGTACCAATAATAACTGTACTTGTCGCCGCGGGCGCTTGCACCGCCGTCGTTATAAACGCTGTCGAAAAAGCCGCCCAGTTCATCGTTGATTGCTTTCGCCAACGGCTGAGACCACGGCGTGAAATAGTACACCTCGCTGCCCGACGCGTCGGGGCTTGGAGAACTGTTGCAATGCAGCTCCAAAAACATATCCGCACCGTATTGTCTGGCGACTTTCGGACGGTCGCGGTCGTATATATCAACGCTTTCGGTCTCCAAACGAACCACCGTCGCGCCCAGCGCTTCAAGCTGCTCCGTCAGCTTTTTCGCGACTGCCAGATTTATTTCCTGTTCGCTTACCTGTCCGATTGCTCCGGGGTCGAACTTGTCTCCGTCAACGCCGTGTCCGGGGCTTACAACTATCGTTTTGCCGCTTAATGAAGCCGTCGGAATACTGAACGTCAGCATAAGACTGCCCTCGTCGTTGTAATACGCGTCCATACCGCTGTAAATTCCCGCTTGACGGAGCGTCAGCGTTAAACGAAACCGCGGGATACCGTCAATTTCTACCGTCGACCACTCTCCCGCGCTGAAAAGCGTGCAAGAGCCGAAATCGGGCAGCTTTGTAACGCTAGTGACGTTATCAAACGTAATGTATACGTATTGAGCGTTGAAATCCACTACCCCGAAAGGTCCCTCGTAACCTTCAACGTAGGTTTGCGAGGTGTTGACGTTGAACGACGTTTTATAATCCATATCAAGGTCTATAAAACTCTTACCGCCGCTGTCGCCTATGGAATTCACGGTCAGCGCGTTGTAACCCAGACCCGTATCGTCAAACGTTGTAACATAATCCTCGCGGTAACGCTTGCCGGATGCAGTGATATAATAGCCGTCCGAATAGGAACGATAATAATCCAGCGTTCCCGCCGGCATTTGAGAAAACTCGGGGGATGGAATGTTACCTGTTGTCATCGGGTCGAGAACATCGGTAAAATCATCCAGCACTTTAACGTAAGTCACGCTGTCTTCCTCGGTATAAATAGGGTCTATATTTCCGACCACTTCGCCCGTGCCGACATCTTGCTGATCGATATCGGGAATGATCTCGGACTTTATGGGCTTTTTAGGCGGCTCGGGCTTTGCCGCTATCGTAACGCTGCCGCCCCAAGCAGATTCGTCATAGCCGCTGTAAGCCGCGTAATAGCTTACGTCGCCGAGGTACTGTTCCTCGCCCACAATGCCGTCCGCGACCGTGTAATAGCCCACGAACTCCGAATACGAGCTGCCGGCGTCCACAAGCTCCGAAGTGCCTTTTTCCGAAAGCTGAACGGTGTCGCCGCCTATGCTTGCATAAACGTTGGAACCGCTGTACGCCACTGCCGTGAAAGAGATCTTTGTTCCGCCATCAACGGTTATATCGCCCATACTGTAGACCGATGTAAGCACGTCCACGCGCCGCTCTATCGAATACTCGTATTTCTTGCCCTTGTGCTCTATCGTAAAATTATTCGCGCCAACATCAAGGTCTTTTCTGACAAGGAAGTTGCCCGCTTCGTTAAGCTCAATTTTTTCGCCGTCAAAGTAAACGTCGAAATTCTCGTCGAATGTGCCCATAAACTTCACGGTCGAATCGTAGGTCACGAATTCAAGTTCCGTCGGAGAAGTCATTTTCAACTCTTCAAAAACTGTTTCGGTATTAATCTTGTCGGCAAAAAATTTTTGAAGCGTATCGGTGCTTTGAAGCGCGTTTTTGTTTAGCGAAGAAAGCGAATTGAATGCGCTTCCGCCGACGCTGCCGCCCGCTTTCTTTAAAACGGTGAGCTGCTGCAAAAGCTGATCCTCGCTCCAATCCGAATACTCGCCTATCCGTTCATTCAAATGGCAAACGTAGGTTTTTACGTTGTTTTTCTCGTCCAGTCCGTTCCACCACGAAACTACGTTCTCGAAATTCAAGGAATCGTCGCTTGTCGAACCGTAGGCTTTCAGCATAGCAAAATCCGCGTAGCCGCTTTCAATATATTTTTTCGTATCGCAGTGCCCGTCGTACAGCGCCTGTATCTTATCGCTCGTTTCGGAGCCTTGAGGGTTGTCCGAGGAATTCGCCCACATATCCTCTATCATCAAACCCACTGCGGCGGTATTCGACGACTTGCGGATTACTTCGCTAAGCGTTCGCATAATATAACGGTTGCTCTCGTAGAGCCAATTTTCATAGCCTATTCCCGAACCGGAGCGCAGATACTCGGCGTACATTTCGCGAGTGTCGGCAGTGTAGTAATTCCGCAGCAAAATACCGTCACAATTATATTTCATCGCAAATTTATGCACCGCCGCCGAAAAACCCGATTTAAGTCCTCCGCCCTGTTTCGCTACGTTTTGGAGCAGCGAATTAACATCCAGCGTGACGTATGCCGTCAAATTCGCTTTGCGCGCGGCGGTCACTGCGGAATTTATTAAATCCGGTTCGGAATTGCCCGACTCCGACAGCTCCGTGTCGTAATAATCCCTATCCTCGGACGAGGTCTCTATAATTACCGCGTTCATACCCATTGAAGCAATGTTTTTATATAATTCGTCAAAATCCGCGTTTTGAAGCGGAAAATCCGTTTCGGGCACTACAAAAACAGCCCGCAGATTATCTGGCAAAGTAATTTTGCGTTCCACAGGCTGAGGTTTTTCCACCAACTCGTTTTCGGGCGCGTCACTTTGAGCCGTCTGTGCACTTTGTGCGGACGGCGCTTCGGACGTATCCAATGCCGAGGCTGTTCCCCAAATCATACTCAGCGACACCAATGCCGCCAATGTTCCCCTTAATATTTTATTCATATCTGTTCCCCATTTTTTATCTGTTTTATAAAATCGTTTTAAGCGCTTCTATCTCCTTATCTAATTGAGCGCTGTCCGTATTGAAAACGCTGTTATAACTGTAAAGGCAAACGCCCCCATAGCTCTGCGCTTCGCAGCTTGCGGAAAACTGACGTTTTAATATTTCTTGGTCTGTTATCCACTCGTATCTGCCATCGCCCGCCCACGCGTCCTCCGCGCCAATTTTTGACGGAGACAAACCGACTATGAGCGGCATACCACCCTTGACCGCTAAGTTATCCCATTCCTTAACGGTTCGCACGAACGGCTGCGCGGAATTTCTGAAGCCGAAATATATCTGCGGCATTATGTAATCCAAATAGCCGCTATGCGTACACCATTTTTCAACGTCCGCATACATATAGTCGTAATTGTTTTGCAAATTACCTTGCGGACTGACCCCGAAAAGCGCCGAACTGTTCGCGTTCTTGACCGCTTTATAAAGCGAACTTACCAGTCTGTCGCAATTTGCCAGCCTAAAGTCGGAAAGGGAATTGTACGAACTTTCCGAATATGCCGCGCTGTCAAACTGTTCCTCGGTAGTCGGGTAGAAATAATCGTCGATGTGAACGCCGTCTACGTCGTAATTCGCAGCGATCTCCGCCGCGCCTTGTGCGATAAAATCCGTAACTTCCTCGTAAGCGGGATTTAAATAATAATAGTCGCCGACCGTTACAAGCCGCGTTTCTCCGCCCGCCCAATCGTAAATTTTATATCCGCTTTCGCGTTCAATATCCTCTGTTGAACACGCTCGTAGCGGATTTATCCACGCTTGAAATGAAAGACTGCGGCTGTGCGCTTCCTCTATCATAACGGCAAGAGGATCGTAGCCGCCGCCGAGATATTTCGTTCTCGGATAGAGCGCGGAATCGTAATACGCGTCGCCGTGTGAGCGCACATGAACGAACACGGTATTTATTCCCAATGCCGTACAATTGTCGTAAACAGCGCCTATCGAGTTTCTGAATTCGCTTTCCGTATCGCTTGAAAGTTCCGCCAATTCAAGATAAGATATCCAAATCCCCTTGACCTCACTGTAATTCAACGCTTGATAGCTGTTTGTACCGCTTGGAACGCTCGGTTTCGGCGCTTCGCTCTCCACAGGCTCCGCGCTTTCGGTCGGCTTCTCGGTTTCGGGAAGCGTCTCGGTCGGCGGTTCAATCTGCGACGGCTGAATAGGCGGCTCGTTTACGGAAGAAATATGTTCCACGCTGTCTCCGTTAGGAACTTCATCGGCTGACTCCGCAACTGTCGATTCTCCGCTATTATCCGGAATTACCACTTGCGGTATGGAATTTGTCCGCGAACTTTTCGTCTGCGCAGTACCTACGTTCACTTCAGCGCTTTGCTTTGAAAAATTCACGCTCGACACTACCGATTTTGCGGACGACGAACTTTGAACAGACTTTTCCCCAAAGTCCGCAGCGCTTACCTCGATTTTGCTCGGCTTTTCGGTACAGCCGCCAAGCATACCCAAAATCAATGCGACCGGTAATGCTGACCAACATATTTTTTTCATGCTCTTTCCCCATTTTTTGCGACGCTCACGTTTTTTATCTCTTTTTACACGTCGCGCCGAAACGCTCATTATCATTATAGTTATATATATTATAACATATCTGCCGCTATTCGTCAAGCCGATTCACATTATTCTCACCAAAGTTTGATATTTTATATAAAAACGAAGATTGCAATTTGTTAAAAAATCGTTGTAAGAAAACGTGTTTTTCTTTATATTGAACGCCCAAATCATTTAGGCACATCAACAAAATTTAACGACAGCCGTACTCCCGCATGGCAGCAGCATTCCCGTCTGCTTTACGGGAAGCCCGATCTCTTCGGAGGTCACATCGATATTAAAGCGCCGCCCAACCGTCATTTGCAGCAAATAACTCATCACACTCGGTGAAAGACCCGTCGTGTAGCTGTTCAAGAGAACAAACAACGGTTTATCGCTCAACAGATTTGTGATGTTCATCATTAACTCGAAAATGCTGTCCTCGAGCTTCCACATCTCGCCGTTCGTACCGCGTCCGTAGCTGGGAGGATCGAGGATAACGCCGTCGTAGCGCGTGCCGCGGCGTATCTCACGCTTAATAAACTTGTTCGCATCGTCTACTATCCAGCGTATCGGCTTATCTTCAAGCCCCGAAAGCTTCGCGTTAGTGCGCGCCCAATCCACCATACCTTTAACTGCGTCGCAATGACAAACGCTCGCTCCCGCAGCCGCGCATGCCAATGTCGCGCCGCCTGTGTAAGCGAACAGGTTCAACACGTTTATCGGACGATTTGCGGAACGAATAAGTTCGGTACAAAAATCCCAATTCACCGCCTGCTCGGGAAACAAGCCCGTGTGCTTGAAGCCCGTAGGCTTCACCATAAACGTAAGTTCGCCGTAGCTTATCTTCCAACTCTCGGGAAGTTTTCTGCGGTAGTCCCACGCTCCGCCGCCTTTGTCCGAACGTATATACCGCGCGTTCGCCGTTCTCCACTCGGCGGCTTCTCCCGCGTTTTTCCAAATTATCTGCGGGTCGGGGCGAATAAGCGTTACGTCGCCCCAGCGCTCCAAGCGCTCTCCGTTCGCGGTATCTATCAGCTCATAGTCTTGCCACTTGTTTGAAATCCTCATTTTGCTCTCCCGTTAAATTCAATGATATTATATTATTTTTTTGGATATCAATAGTGCGTATTTACCTCAACACGCAAAATTTCTGCTCGTCATTCTTTGTACATTTTGCTATAGCTGCAGCTATAAGTTATTTTCGATTTCTTGTAAAGACAGGCTTTTACATAACCGTTGTCCTCGTCTCCAATATGTTTTTCGCAAAGCATATCCCCGCACTCGGGACAGTGTTTGAAACGCATTTTTATCACCCTTCTCATTTTAACACTTTATCTGTTTTGTGAGCATACTTTGCAAAAAGCAGCCGCACTGCTTAATGCTGCGGGCTGCTTAAACTTTTATATTTTAATCGGTTCTGATATATGTGTAGTCGGGCGTGTTATCCATAACGGTGCCTTCCCAAATATAAAGTGTTTTTCCGTTCAATATGGTGTATGTATATATGTTGATTCCGACTGTGGAAACATTTGTTACGGTAAGCAACTGACCCTGTACCTGCCAAGTTATCGGCTGTATCCTGCCGTTGGTGGTCAAGGTATTGTTTTTAAGATCCATAACACGTGTTCCGTAGCTGTCGGAACAGCTCCATATATGCTTGAGCTTGCCCTTGGGACTGTTCGCGGGGATTATCGCGGCGAACAATACTATCAAAAACGCTGCGACGACCGCTGCGCACGCCGAAATTATGATTATCATTTTTTTCTTTTTTGGGTCGTGCGGCGCGCGTTCCGCGACAGGATACGCCGTAGGCTGAGCCGCGAACTGCGGCGGCATTTGAGCTATTGGCTGTGAGGTCCGAGGTGCCGTTTGATTTATCGGCTGCGTTACTTCATTTTCTATCATAGATGAGCCGCAACCCGCGCAAAACGCACTGCCATCCGGATTTTTCGTTCCGCATTTTGAACAAATCATGATATTATTTCTCCTATAAAATTTTGAGTTTTATTGTTTTTCAACATTTTCGCCGTAAATTTCCAAAATTTATTTAATTATAACACAATTATCACATTTTGTCAAGTATTATTATATATATTTGGTCTACAGTCATTGACAAAAACACATTTTTGGCAGCCGGGATATTTTCTTCCAACCGCATTACACAAAAAGGATTTTGTTATTCTATGGCGCTCCACATAATTGAAACAGCATTTTTTCAAAGTTCAGCTTCGCGTTATTTTCGCGGATTGCCACGGCTGTTTTTGACAATAAAAAATTTTAATAACTTGACAAATACTATCATATAGTGTATAATAATTGTACTAGTAGAAATAGTATGCCCTTTCACATTCTTAATACTAATCTCACTTTAAGATTATTTACTTAATTGCGGCTTATTTTACAAAGTTTTTGTATCTTATTAAGGAAGGTCTAAGTGGGATTAGTATTACACATAACTTTATAATACGGGCATTTCTGCACATACTTAACTTAACAACGAGGTGATAAAATGACGTTTCTGCGAAACTTTTTCGCGCGAGAGGTAGAATTTGACGGCGGCTTGAAGCTTTTCGGAGGCTTGCACATCGCAATTTCAGCGGCATTTCTGATATTGTACGCGCTGATAATAATTTCCCGAGCAAGACTGCGGCTCCTTGGTCATTTTAAAGTGATACGGCGCGCAATGGCAAGTATTCTTTTCTGCAATATGCTTATACACTACACGGGTCGAATTCTTATCGGTGAATGGCGGCTTTCCGAGGACTTGCCTTTGCACATCTGCTTTGTCGCGAACTTCCTTATGATGTACATTCTTTGGACAGACAACAAGCATTCTCTGTTTTCAATCGTATATTACTTCACCTTGATAGGACCTTTGCCCGCGATCGTTTTCCCAGATCTTTCCCGCTCGGTCTCCGGGTATCTGTTCTGGCAGTTTTTGATAAGTCACCACATTATGCTGATGTTCAGTCTGTACTGCGCGTTCGTTTTAGAATACAAAACCGCCCCCAAGGGCGCGGTCAAGGCGTTTTCATACGGCAACGCTTATATAGCGCTGATTTCTGTATTCAACCGAGTTTTCCACACAAACTACATTATGCTCGGACGGCTTCCCGACCAACTCTACGAAGTTTTTCCGTTTTTGGACGCGCTTCCCGCGTTTTTTTGGCTGGAGCTTGCGGGAATACTCGCACTGTTGACTGCGTACACGCTGAAATTCCGCATAGAGAAAAGAAGCCCGCCGCTTTTCAAACGACAGGCTCACTTTCCTAAATAACGCACCTTTCCTCGCTGTAAAGCGGGGAAAATTTTTTTGTAATCTTGTTAAGACAGTTCTTATATCACCTTTGAAAGGAACTCTTTAAGGCGCGGATTTTGCGGGTTCTCAAAAAACTCCTTAGGCGGATTTTGCTCGAGTATCTGACCGTCCGCCATAAACAGAACTCTTGACGCGACCTCTCTAGCAAATCCCATCTCGTGGGTCACGACTACCATTGTCATACCCTCGCGCGCAAGCTGTTTCATAATTTCCAGCACCTCGCCCACCATTTCCGGGTCGAGCGCCGAAGTCGGTTCATCGAACAGCATTACCTCGGGGTTCATCGCAAGCGCTCTGGCTATCGCGATACGCTGCTTCTGTCCGCCCGAGAGCTGATTCGGGTAAGCGTCCGCCTTGTCAAACAAGCCAACTCGTTGAAGCAAAACTTCCGCTTGCTTGTCGGCTTCGACTTGGCTCATAAGTTTCAGCTTCACGGGCGCGAGCGTGAT
>CANRFR010000027.1 GCA_947629945.1 uncultured Clostridia bacterium
GTTTATTGCCGCTCGGCAAGTCTGCATTTTGTACCGGACACCCCCGCATTTGTGCGTTTGGCGCATATCGGAGAGGCTATAAACCTCGTAAACCGCATCCATTACCGAATTGTACATTTTCCATTGTACATTATCAATTAAAATAAATCGTCTTTGCTGACTAAAAGTGATACCCATATAACATAATTTCCCTGCTTACGGTCAGGGGAATTATTGTATATTTTATTCCGCAGACCTTTTGTTATAGAGAAACATCAGCAGAGCGGCGGCGATTATTACAAAATATCCGATAAATGACAGCTCGTCGGGAATTTCGTTCTTGAATACAAATCCCAGCAGACCCGCGAAAATTATCTGCGAATAGTCGTAAATCGACACTTCTTTTGCGGGCGCGTAGGAGTAGCTTGCCGTTATCGCGAATTGTCCGCCCGCTGCCGCCGCCCCCGCGCCGAGCAGCATAAGAAGCTGCGTTAAGGTCATCGGGTGGAAGTCGAAGATAAGCGCGGGCGCGGCGCACAGCGTTGAAAACGCGCTGAAAAAGAATACGATATAATATCCCTTTGTGCCGCCGCTCGTGAGCTTTCGCACGAACGTGTAAGCAAGTCCCGCGCACGCTCCGCCGAAAAAGCCCGCGCAAGAGGGTATCAGTTCGGCGTTTTGAAAGCTCGGCTTCAGCACGAACATCGCGCCGCAAAACGCCGTGATAATGCAAACAAGCTGAACCTTTTTAGGCTTCTCGCTGAGCAGAAACGCCGAAAACAGCACCGCGAAAAACGGCGACATTTTGTTCAGCAGCGACGCGTCCGAGACCTTTAGCGCGGAAAGCGCGTAAAAATTTCCGAGCATTCCCAGAAATCCCGCCGCCGAACGCATTATTATCCCGAACCGTTCGCCCTTTTTCGGGATAATATAGTGCTTGTTTTTTATCATCGTAACGCTTGCAATAAGCATAGCAAAGAAATTGCGGAAAAACGTTTTCTGAATAACGGGCACATCTCCCGACATTGAAACGCACAGGTTCATAACGGCGAAGCAGAACGCCGAGATTATAATCAATATTATGGCTCGCGAGAGCCGTTTTTCATTATCCATTTTATCACCAAAGTATTTTTTTCAAAGCGCGGTTTTATCGGGTTTTCCCCGCCTGCGGCGGGGAAAAAGCCATAAAATCATCACTTACTTAATTATAACGCCGACTTTGGGATTTGTCAAGCATAATTCTCCTTACTCTGCATAAACTAACCGAAAAACCAAAGGAGAAATTTATGGAGAAGATAGCTTTTTTCGACGCTAAGCCTTACGACAAGGAATCGTTCGATAAAATCAACAAAAAGTACGAGATAATTTATTACGAAAGCCGTCTGCGCCCCGAAAGCGCACGGCTCGCGGAGGGCTGTAAGGCTGTCTGCGCGTTCGTAAACGACGTAATAAACGCAAAGGTTATTGATACTCTTGCGGAACTCGGCGTTGAGGTGCTTTTAATGCGCTGTGCGGGTTTTAACAACATAACGCTTTCCGCCGCAAAGGACAAGCTGAAAATACTGCGCGTGCCCGCTTATTCGCCCTACGCCGTTGCCGAGCACGCAATGGGAATGATACTCGCGCTGAACCGCAAGATACCGCGCGCCTATATCCGCACACGGGATTTCAACTTCTCGCTGGTCGGACTTACGGGCTTCGATTTACACGGAAAAACGGCGGGAATTATCGGTACGGGCAAAATCGGTCAGGCGTTTATTGAGATATGCAAGGGCTTCGGTATGGAAATTCTCGCTTACGACCCTTACCCCGCCGATATCGAGGGAGTTCAATATGTAGAGGTTGACGAGCTGTTCAAGCGCTCCGATATCATATCGCTTCACTGTCCGCTTACTCGCGAAACCCGTTATATAATCGACGAAAACGCGATAAATTTAATGAAAAAGACCGCGCTTATCGTCAACACCTCCCGCGGACAGCTCATTGACAGCGAGGCTCTGCTCTCCGCGCTGAACGACAAGCGGATAGGCGGCGCGGCGCTGGACGTTTACGAGGAGGAAAGCGGTATTTTCTTTGAGGACAACTCGGACAAGATAGTAACCGACGAGGTGCTTTCAATGCTCGTGAACCGTCCCAACGTGCTGATAACCTCTCATCAGGCTTTTCTTACGGAAGAAGCTCTGCGCGGCATAGCCGAGGTCACTTTGCAGAATTTCGACGATTATTTAAGCGGCAAGGAGCTTAAAAATGAAGTAAAGGCGCAATAAGGTACTTGACAAACTTCGCGGAATGTGATATAATGAAATCGGCATTGAAGATGTGTAAGTAGATTTTCGGGAGCCGTCCGCAGAGAATGAACGTCATCGGCTGAAAGCGTTCAGGCGGCGCGAAAGTTGAATTTCAGCATTGGAGCTTTCCGCGAGAAACTAAGCGGACGTATTTACTGCGTTAAAGTGATTCAAGTGCGCGGGGGCGTGTTTTTATATGCAAGTCATTTGAAAACGTGCGTTATTTCGCGAAATTGGGTGGTACCGCGGATCGTTAAAGAATTATCCGTCCCAAAGTCAAAAGACTTTGGGGCGTTTTTGTTTTGGAAAGGAGTATACGTTTAAAATGAAAGATTTCAGCGAAATCAAAGAGCAGGTAAAACAGGTGCTCGGGGAAGTCGCGGACGGCGTTCAGTTGTCGGACTTCTGGCAGAAGTACCTCGGAAAAACGGGAGTTATCTCGGGATTGATGAAAGAGATGAAAACCGTTCCTTCCGAGGAGAAACCGACGTTCGGCAAGGCGGTAAACGACGTGCGGGTTTGGGCGCAGAATTTGTATAACGAAAAGCAGTCGGAGATAAAGGAGTATGAGCTGAAAAAGCGCTATGAGCGCGAGACGGTGGACGTTACAATGCCCGCCTTAAAGCGTCCCTCGGGCAATCTTCACCCGATAACGCTTATAAGTCAGCAGATGATAAGCGTGTTTGCGGGAATGGGCTTTGAAGTGCTGGAGTACCCCGAGGTCGAGGACGACGACCACAACTTCACGCGGCTGAACGTACTTAAAGACCACCCGTCGCGTGATATGCAGGACACGTTCTGGCTCACCGAGGACTTGCTTTTGAGAACGCACACCTCTCCCGGACAGATACGCACAATGGACGCGGAGCGCCCGCCTATCAAGGTGCTTGTTCCGGGCAAGGTGTTCCGTTCGGACAGCGACGCTACGCACTCTCCGATGTTTATGCAAATGGAGGGCTTGGTGGTCGATAAGGGAATAAATCTTTGCGACTTGCAGGGTATGCTCGACCGGTTTGTAAAACAGATGTTCGGCGACGGCGCTAAAACGCGTCTGCGCCCCTCCTATTTCCCGTTTACCGAGCCTTCCGTTGAAGTGGACGTTTCTTGTTTCGAGTGCGGAGGAAAAGGCTGTTCGCTGTGTAAGGGTACGGGTTGGATTGAAGTGCTCGGCGGCGGAGTTGTCAATAAAAAAGTGCTGGAAAACTGTAATATCGACCCCGAGGAGTATTCGGGTCTTGCGTTCGGTATCGGCGTGGAGCGTATCACTATGCTGAAATACGGAATCCCGAATATGGGAATGTTCTTCGCGAACGATGTGGATTTCTTAAAGCAGTTTAAAGCGTAAGGGGGCGGAAAATATGAAAATACTTTTTAGTTGGTTAAAGGATTACGTTGATATAGAGTGTCAGCCCTTGGACTTGGTAGATAAGCTGTTCGGGGCGGGCTTTGAGGTCGAGGAAACGATTTATCTCGGTCAGGACATTGAAAAGGTAGTTGTCGGCGAGGTTACGTCTATCGAAAAATACGAGGGAACGCACCTTTATATTTGTCACGTAAACTGCGGCGAATACGGCGCGGACAACGTGATACTCACGGGCGCGGACAACGTGTTCAAGGGCGCGAAAGTGCCCGCGGCGGTGGTCGGCGCGAAACTGCCGGGCGGAATTGAGATAGCTCCGCGAAAAATGGCGGATATGATGAGTTACGGAATGTTGTGCAGCGGCGGCGAGCTGGGCGTTACCGAGGACTGGATAAAGGGCGCGGACGTTCACGGTATCCTGATGTTGCCGAGCGGCGCGAACGTTGGCGAGGATATCAAGAAAACTCTCGACCTTGACGATTATGTGTTCGACATTTCGATAACCGCGAACCGCCCCGACTGTCAAAGCGTTCTGGGCATTGCGAGAGAAGTCGCGGCGTTCCTGAACAAGCCGCTTAAAGAGCCGGACTACACGTTCAATCGCACCGAAGTGACAAAGCCCGAAATTTCTGTGGAAATTGAAGCGCTTGACTTGTGTCCGCGTTACCTCGGCGACTACATTTACGAGGTCAAGCATATGACGAGTCCGCAGTGGATGAAGCGCAGACTTTCCGTGTGCGGTTTTTCGTCAATCGACGCTATCGTTGACATAACTAACTATGTGCTTTTGGAAATAGGTCAGCCTATGCACGCTTACGACCTCGACACCTTGGACGGCAGGTCGATACTCGTTCGCCGCGCCAACGACAATGAGAAAATAACTACGCTTGACGAAAAAGAACGCGTTTTGACGAAAGACAATCTGCTTATATGCGACAAGGTAAAAGGCGTGGGTCTTGCGGGAATTATGGGCGGTCTTAATTCCGAAATCGAGGTGAAAACCTCGGAGATACTGCTTGAAGCCGCGAAATTCCGACGCGACAACGTGCGTAAAACCTCGCGCGCTCTCGGACTTCACACCGACGCGGCGGCGCGCTTTGAAAAGGGCGTTGACGAGTACGGCGTTGAGTGCGGAATGAACCGCGCTTTGAACCTCGTTGAAAAGCTCGGCGTTGCGAAGATAGGCAATTCGCACTTTGACGTCAGCGCGGGCGAGGATAAGGGAGAAGCGAAATTCGACGTTACCGTGCCGAAGATAAACTCCGTTTTGGGAATAGACGTTCCGCAAGGCGAGATAGTTAAAATACTCAAATCGCTGATGTTCGGCGTTGAGGAAAACGGGGAAACGCTTTCCGTTACCGTTCCGCGCTGGAGAACGGACGTTGAGAATTATCAGGACATCGCCGAGGAAGTTATCCGCGAATACGGCTACGAGCACGTTGTTCCGCGTTTTCTGGACAGCGCCAAAGTTACAAACGGCGGTCTGTCGTTTTTGCAGAACAAGGAGCTTTCCGCTAAGGAATGCTTCTGTTCTCGGGGATTTTACGAGGTCAGAACGCTTGCGATGTATTCCGAACACGAACTTGATATGCTGAGACTTCCGAAAGACGCTCCCGAGCGCAAGGTTATAAGGCTTTTAAATCCGATAACGGACAATCTGTCAATTTTGCGTACCGTACTCGCGCCGAGTATGATAAACGTCATCGCGGACAACATCAAAAACGACCATTCTGCGGCGCGTTTCTTTGAGATAGCGAGCGTTCATATACCCAAGGCTCTGCCGCTTAGCGAGGCTCCCGAGGAGCGCAAGGCGCTGTGTTTGGGAGTTTACGGCGCGGACGAAACGTTCTTTACGCTCAAAGAAGCGGTTGAGGGATTTGCGGCGGCGAACGGCTTAACGTTCAGATTTGAACGCGGCGAGTGCAGTTATCTGCACCCCGGTATCTGCGCGGATATTCTCTGCGGCGGCGTTAAAATAGGTCAGATGGGAAAACTGCGCTATGAGATAGTGAACGATTTGAACATCGCCGAGGGTAAGAAAACCGACCTTGCGATTTTCCTCTCGGAACTGAATTATTCCGCTATCGAGGAGCTTTACAAGCGCGAGATGAAGTTCACAGCAGATAACGGAAAGGCGAAAGCAAAACGCGACATTTCGCTTATCTGCGACAAGAAAACGCTCTGCGTGGAGATAGAGGACGTTATCAAAGCCGCTTCCGCGAAAGCCGCCGATATCCGTCTTATCGACAGCTTCGAGAGCGAAAAGCTGGGTCTTGGCAAGAAGTCGCTGACGTTTACGATAACCTACGCGGACGCGGAGGACATTACCGACGAAATCGCCGACAGCGAGACCGAAACGATAGCGAACGCTCTTAATGAGAAACTCGGGGCGGTTCGCAGAGTATAATTCGGTTACTATATATGAAGTCATAAGAAGTCTGCTCCCCTATGAGTGGGCTTCTTTTTTGCGTATTTGTGTGGTTGACTTTTATTTAGAATTGTGATATAATTTTATTATGAACTATCCGATAAATCGGAATTGGTATGACCGATATGAAAGCAGGTAAAAACATGACGGGAAAATTTAACAGCAGCAGAAACCCGGTTTGTCTCGCGTATTCTATTATAGGTCCGCTCGTCTGGCTGATCGGCGGGGCAGTGTTTGCCGTGAAAACCGGACTTTACGAAACCGAATTTTTTTTCGTTATTATTATCGTGACCGTAGCCGCAATCATTTTGCCGATATTTCCGCTTAAAAAATGCGAACTTTCAGCCGATGATGAAAAAATAGTTTTTCGTGAAGTATTCCTTAAGCGTACGTGCCACTTTTCGGAAATCAAATCGGCTTCGACAGAGGTTGGTTTTTCTCACGGTCGATATGGCTCTTCCCCCCGTGTGGAGCTTGTTATTACGCTATCCGACGGGGAGAGCGTTACATTCTATGATGAAGATGTTCCCGATGATGCGTTAAGTACCCCCGAAAACCACAAGAGGTTTCAAAACGCTCATCAGTTTACGGCATTATGTAAATACATAAACGAAAGAGCAAACGGATAAATCCCAATTTATCGGTAACCTCAATAAACCCAAATGTTCCATAAACTTTTTGGCACAATTCAAGAAATACCCGCGTGAATAATTCCCCCAAAAAAGAGAAACACTACCTCCGAAGAAAAAATTCGGAGGTTATTTTTATGAATTATTACGGAATAGAAAAAGTTATCGGGCGGGAAATTCTCGACAGCCGAGGAAATCCCACGGTTGAAGCGGAGGTGCATTTGGCGGACGGCTCGGTGGGTTTCGGAGCGGCGCCCTCGGGAGCTTCCACGGGCGAGTTTGAAGCTTTGGAGCTGCGCGACGGCGACAAGAAACGCTACGGCGGCAAGGGTACTCAAAAAGCCGCCGAAAACATCACGAAAGAAATCTCAAAGGCGGTAAGCGGCATTGACGCGCGCGACACTTACGCCGTGGACGCGGCAATGATAAAAGCGGACGGTACTAAGGAAAAGTCGCATTTGGGCGCGAACGCGATACTCGCCGTTTCGATAGCGGCGGCTAGAGCGGCGGCTTGCTCGCTGGATATCCCGCTTTACAGATTTTTGGGCGGCGTAAACGGAAACCGACTTCCCGTGCCGATGATGAATATTCTGAACTGCGGCACTCACGCGGCGAATACCGCTGACGTTCAGGAGTTTATGATAATGCCCGTGGGAGCAAATTCCTTTAAAGAAGCGCTTCGGCAATGCGCGGAGGTGTTTCATTCGCTTGCCGCGATATTAAAGGAAAAAGGACTTTCCACGGCGGTCGGCGACGAGGGCGGCTTCGCGCCCGATTTGGAGAGCGACGAAGCGTCTGTCGAGTGCATACTCGCCGCCGTGGAAAAGGCGGGCTACAAGCCGGGCGCGGATTTTATGCTGGCTATGGACGCGGCGGCAAGCGAGTGGAAGTCGGATAAAAAGGGCGAGTATATTCTTCCGAAAGCTATGAAGAAATTCACGACAGAGGAGCTTATTTCACACTGGGAACAGCTCGCTCAAAAGTACCCGATAATTTCTTTGGAGGACGGTCTGGACGAGGAGGATTGGGACGGCTGGAAAACGCTCACGAACCGTTTGGGAGATAAAGTTCAGCTTGTCGGCGACGACCTTTTCGTAACGAACGTCGAGCGCGTTAAGCGCGGAATTTTGTCGGGCTGCGGAAACTCGGTGCTTATAAAACTCAATCAAATAGGAAGCGTTTCGGAAACTCTCGAAGCGGTAAAGACGGCTCACAAGGCACATTACACCGCCATTTCCTCGCACCGTTCGGGAGAGACCGCCGACACGGTGATAGCAGACCTCGCCGTCGCTTTGAATACCTGTCAGATAAAGACGGGCGCGCCGTCGCGTTCCGAACGCGTGGAGAAGTACAATCGTCTTTTGCGTATTGAGGAAGAGCTCGGCGCGTCGGCGGTATATCCGGGCAGAGAGGCTTTCAACGTAAAGCGATAAAATTTTCGTGTTTTTTGAAAAACCTCTTGACAAATGAAATCGGTTGTGTTATAATGTATCGGTAAAGCAGAGCCACCACACTCTCACCCGCCGACGGGGCGCGGAGAAAAGAGAACGGCGTTCAAAAGCGTCGTATTTCTTGTCTTTGTTGTCTTTTTAACAGTCAGGCGCGGTAGTTTATTCGATAAGTACCCCGAAGCAAAGGGATAATTACGTTTAAGCGTGAGTTGTGTGCTCACGCTTAATTTATTTCTTTGGAAAAGCAAACGAAAGGCGGTGCTTTAAAATCGCAGCGAAAGAACAGCTCATCAATGAGGATATTCGTGAAAAGGAAGTAAGGGTCATCAGCGCGGACGGCGAACAGCTTGGGATAATGTCGTCGAGAGACGCTCTCGAAAAGGCTATCGACGCCGATTTGGACTTGGTGATGATATCTCCCACGGCGAAACCTCCGGTATGCCGCATAATGGATTACGGCAAATACCGCTTCGAACAGACCAAACGAGAAAAAGAAGCCAGAAAAAACCAGAAAACGGCTGACGTTAAGGAAGTCAAAATGTCGCTTAACATCGACACCAACGATTTCAATATCAAGGTGAAAAACGCGATAAAATTTCTGCAAAACGGCGATAAAGTCAAGGTTACGATTCGCTTCAGACGTATGCGCGAGCTTACGCACGTAAATCTTGGCGAGGACTTGATGAAGCGTTTTTGCGACGCGGTTGCGGAGTACGGCGGCTCGGATAAGCCCTCGAAGCTGGAGGGAAGAAACTACGCCGTAGTTTTAAGTCCGAAGAAATAATCGGAGACCGTGAACGGTCTCGGGCGATCCACGTAAATAACGCGGTTTCTCACATAAACGTTTTAATGCGGTCAAAAAATAATGCCGCTTTAATCGTGTGGATTGCCGTAAGCGTTTGCGGCGCACTTTCTAAAACAATTATAGGAGGAATTCAAAATGCCTAAGATTAAAACACACAGCGGCGCGAAGAAGCGCTTTAAGCTCACGGGAACAGGTAAGGTCAAAATGCAGCACTGCGGCAAGCGTCACATTCTTACCAAAAAGTCCACCAAGCGTAAAAGAGGTTTGCGTCAGGGCGCGTATGCGGACGTAACCAATGTAGAACAGGTAAAGAGCCTTATTCCGTATAAATAATCGGCTTTCAACAAGGAAACAACGCTTATGTGTATTTTACACAGACAGATGATATAAGGAGGATATAAAAATGGCAAGAGTAAAGGGCGCACTTGCTACGCGCAAGAGAAGAAATAAAACCTTAAAGCTCGCAAAGGGCTACTGGGGCGGCAAAAGCAGACTTTTCAAGACCGCTAAGGAAGCGGTGATGAAGAGCGGTCAGTACGCTTACATTGGCAGACGTTTGAAGAAAAGAGATTTCAGACGTTTGTGGATCACAAGAATTTCGGCGGCTTGCAAAGCTAACGGTATGAACTATTCCACATTTATGAACGGTCTTAAAAAGGCGAACATCACGCTTAACAGAAAGATGCTCTCCGAGATCGCGATAAACGACGCGGCGGGCTTTACGGCTCTTACCGAAAAGGCTAAAGCGGCGCTTTAATTGATTTAATTCTCACGCCTTGAGTTACGGGGCGTGAGATTTGCGCTTTATAAAGATATTTTTCGACACGAAAGGAGCAAGGGCTTTGGACGTTATTACCTCGCGAAAAAACAGCGGCGTTCGTATGATGAGGGAACTGCTGAAAAGCGCGGACTACCGCCGCGAGACGGACTTGTTCGCGGTTGAGGGCGACCACCTTTGCGGCGAGCTTGCGGAGCGTTCCGCGTTGGAGTGTTTTTTGTATACCGAAAAGGCGGCGAAAAAATATCCCGAGACCGTTAAAAAGGCGGCAGTGAGAGCCGAAAGCGCGGCTGTCATAACCGAGGAGTTATCCGAATATATTTCGGATACGAAAACGCCGCAGGGAATGTTCGCGGCGGCGGAGCGTTTCGGAAGTCCGATACCCGAAAACGCGCGGCGGCTCGTGGTTCTGGACGGCGTTCAAGACCCAGGCAACGTCGGCACGATAATCCGCGCGGCGGAGGCGTTCGGAACGGACGGAGTGCTGTACTCTCCGACTTGCGCCGATAAATTCTCTCCCAAAACGCTTCGAGCTTCAATGGGGAGCGTGTTCAGACTGCCTGTGCGGTTTTATTCCGACGCGGAAAATCTGCGCGGTTATTTAAAAGGATTTACGGTGTACGGCGCTATGCTCGACGAGAGCGCGAAACGTTTAGGCTCGGTGAAATTCCCCGAAAAAACCGCGGTAGTCATTGGAAGCGAGGGGAGCGGGATATCCCCCGAAATTGCCGAGATATGCGATGAGAAAATCTACATTCCCATTAGCGGCGCGGAGAGCCTTAACGCGGCAATGGCGGCAAGCGTTCTTCTTTGGGAACTGATGAACAATTGACAGTTGACAATTGACAGTTGACAATTATTGTGCGGCTTCGCCGCTTTATTCAGATTGTCTGCGAACCGAAACGCCGACAATCTAAATCGCGCGCGGGTGGACGCGAAGCGTCCACACTCGCAGCCACAATTGTCAATTGTCAACTGTCAATTGTAAACTGACAAGTTTGGAGGTAGAAATGGCTGATTTAGTAATACTGGAGTCGCCGTCCAAGGCGAAAACCGTTAAAAAATATCTTGGCGCGGGCTATGACGTTATGGCTTCAACGGGGCATATCATAGACCTGCCGAAAAGCAAGCTCGGCGTGGACGTGGAAAACGGCTTTACGCCGCAGTACGTTAATATGAAAGACAAGGCGGACGTTATCAAAGAGCTTAAAAAGCGCGCCAAATCCGCCGACGTTATTTATCTCGCGACCGACCCGGATAGAGAGGGAGAAGCAATTGCGTGGCATTTGTCGCATTTGCTGAATATCGACGAAAAAGCGCCCGTGCGCGTGACTTTCAACGAGATTACGAAAACGGGCGTACAGTACGGTATGAGCCACCCACGCACAATAGACAGCGACGTGGTAAACGCTCAGCAAACGCGCCGTATACTCGACAGAATAGTCGGATATAAGCTGTCGCCGTTTTTGTGGAAAAAGGTTCGCAGAGGGCTTTCGGCGGGGCGCGTGCAGAGCGTGGCGGTGCGTATTATCGTTGACCGCGAGGAAGAAATACGCGCGTTTAAAACTACCGAATACTGGAGTATCGACGCGAAGCTTTCCGCGTCCTCGTCCAAAAAAACGTTCGCGGCAAAGCTTGCCGAAATAGACGGCGAAAAGGCGAAAATCGACAACAAGGAACAGTCCGACGCTGTTCTGGATAACCTCAAGGACGCGGATTTTGTCGTTACAAATCTCAAAAAGTCACAGCGCAAAAAACAGCCCGCGCCGCCGTTCACGACTTCCACATTACAACAGGAAGCCAGCCGCCGTCTGTCGTTCCAAGCGCGGAGAACTATGAAAGCCGCACAGGAGCTTTACGAGGGCGTTGACGTTGAGGGAACGGGCGCGGTAGGTCTTATCACCTATATGAGAACCGACAGTCTGCGTATTTCGGACGAAGCCAAAACCGCCGCCGCCGAACTTATAAAAAACACTTATGGCGCGGATTATCTTCCCGAAAAACCGCGGACGTTCAAGTCCAAGAGCAACGCTCAGGACGCGCACGAGGCTATCAGACCCACCAACGTTGAGTTCACTCCCGAGAAAGTGAAAAAGTCGCTGACAAGCGACCAGTTTAAGCTGTATAAACTTATCTGGGAGCGCTTTATGGCGAGTCAGATGGCGAACGCCGTTATGGATACCGTATCCGTGGAAATTACCGCGAAGAACTGTCTGTTTAAGTCCAGCGGCTATTCCGTGAAGTTCGACGGCTTTACGAAGCTCTACGAGGAGCGCGGCGAGGACGATGAAAAGGGCGGCGCTCTGCCCAAAATCGAGAAAGGCGAAACGCTGAAATGCGCGGAGCTTCTCGGAAATCAGCACTTTACTCAACCGCCCGCGCGTTACAACGAAGCGTCGCTTATCAAGGCTCTGGAGGAAAACGGTATCGGCAGACCGTCCACTTACGCGCCGACCATTTCCACAATTCTTGACCGTCACTATGTTGAGCGCGAAGCGGGAAATCAGTTAAAACCCACGTCTCTCGGCGAGGTTATCACGGGGCTTTTAAAAGATAAATTCAACAATATCGTCGATGTGAAATTTACCGCGAAAATGGAGAGCGACCTTGACGACATCGAAAAGGGAACCAAGAACTGGGTAGGAACGCTCGAAAAGTTCTATAAAGGCTTCGCGAAGTCGCTGGAAAAAGCGGAACAGGATATGGAGGGCAAGCACTTAAAAGTCCCCGACGAGCCTACCGACGTTATCTGCGAACAATGCGGAAAACCTATGGTAATAAAAATCGGTCCCTATGGAAAATTCCTCGGCTGTTCGGGCTTCCCCGAGTGTAAGTTCACGAAAAAGATAGTTACGGAGACCAAGGGTCTTTGTCCGAAATGCGGCGCTAAAATGCTCCTTAAAAAGTCCAAAAAGGGCAAGCCGTTCTACGGGTGCGAAAATTACAAGGACTGCAACTTTATGACGTGGGATATGCCCTTGGAGGAAAAATGCCCCGAGTGCGGTTCCAGTCTGTTCAAGAAGTCGGGCAAACTTGGCAAGATATATTGCGCGAAAGACGGGTGCGGATACGAGCGCCCGCTCGATAAATAATTGACAATGTACAATTGACAATTGACAGTTTTGGTTGCGAGTGTGGACGCTTCGCGTCCACCCGCGCGCGATTTAGATTGTCTGCGTTTCAGTTCGCAGACAATCTGAATAAAGCGGCGAAGCCGCACAATAATTGTCAATTGTCAACTGTCAATTGTCAATTGAAATTGGGGGGATTTGATGGTTAAGGTTATCGGCGCGGGTTTGGCGGGCTGTGAAGCGGCTATGCAGTTGGCAAACCGAGGTTTTTCGGTGGAGCTGTGCGAGATGAAGCCCGTGAAATTTTCTCCCGCGCATAAGTACGAGGGCTTTGCGGAATTGGTGTGCTCCAACTCTCTGAAAGCCGCGAGAACGGACAGCGCTTGCGGTCTTCTTAAAGAAGAAATACGGCGTTTGGGTTCGGTGGTTTGCGAAGCGGCGGCGAAAACAGCCGTTCCCGCGGGCGGCGCGCTTGCCGTGAACAGGTATCTGTTTTCGGACGAGGTTACGCGTATCGTTAAAAGTCACCCGAACATAACCGTTGTCGAGGGCGAGGTCACGGACTTCCCCGAGGAAAACGCGGTTATCGCGACGGGTCCGCTGACTTCCGACGCGCTTGCCGAAAAGATACGCGAAAAGTGCGGGAATTATCTCAGCTTTTATGACGCGGCGGCGCCCATTGTTACCGCCGAGAGCATAGATTTTTCGATAGCGTTTGAGCAGTCGCGTTACGACAAAGGCGGCGCGGATTACGTCAACTGTCCGATGAACAGGGACGAGTACGACGAGTTTTACAACGCGCTGATAAACGCCGAGAGCGCTCCGCTTCACGAGTTCGATAGGGCTTCGGAAAGCGCGGGGCTTAAAGTCTACGAGGGGTGTATGCCCGTTGAGGTCTTGGCGAAGCGCGGTTACGACAGCGTTCGTTACGGCTGTATGAAGCCCGTCGGACTTACCGACCCGAGAACGGGCAAACGTCCTTTTGCGGCGGTACAGCTTCGGAAAGAGAACGTCGAGGGTACGCTTTACAATCTTGTGGGATTTCAGACCAACCTCAAATTCGGCGAACAAAAGCGTGTGTTCTCGCTTATCCCGGGACTTCAAAACGCGGAGTTCGCGCGGTACGGAGTTATGCACCGCAACACGTTTTTGTGCAGTCCGCGCCTGCTTAACGAACATTTTATGCTTAAAGGCTCTGAGAACATCTTTTTCGCGGGGCAGATGACGGGCGTTGAGGGCTACGTAGAAAGCGCCGCTTCGGGCATTGCGGCGGGTCGCGCTCTCGCGGATATTCTCGACGGTAAAGCGCCGATAACTTACCCGAAAACCACAATGATAGGCTCGCTGTCTTGGTATGTTGCTAACGCCTTTTCCGATAACTTTCAGCCTATGGGGAGCAATATGGGGATTTTGCCGCCGCTTGACGAAAATATTCGCGACAAGAAACTGAAGTACGCGAAACTCGCCGAGCGTTCTTTAAAAGATTTGGACGAAGTTTTGAAATGACGGAGATCTGAAATGAAAAGTAAGAAAATAAAGCGCGTTTTTATTATTGCTGCGGCGTTCGGAATTTTGAAAAACTTGGGGAGTGTTCGTCGCTGAAAGAACTTGAAATATTTTAAAGCAAGCTGAACGGCGGGGAATTTGTCACGGCGGACGATTTGCAGTCAAGCGAACTTGACAGTCGTATACTTTCGGGATTTGATAATATCACCGATTTGAAAATCACAAATATGAAAATTACCGATATAAGCGGATTTTTGAAAATGAAGTCGCTCGAAAAGCTGACGGTAAAGCGCTACGAGTTGGACAAGCCGCCGCTTACCGAAGAACAGGCGGACAAACTGCGTAAAGCGGGTATAGAAGTTACGGTCGATAACAAGAAGTTTGAGCTGTGAAGCGGCGCATAACGTCAACGCTTGATGAAATACAGCGTTTTGGCGGCGACACAAATTTCAAAAAGTGTCTAAATTTTGCAAAGCAAAATTTAGACCGGTCTTGAGTTTGGTGCGCAACGGAGGGAGCGCAGCGACCGTAGTGAGCGTCAAACTCAAGATTTTGAAATTTTTTAAAATAAGGAGTAACTATGAAAATTGTAATAGACGGTTTCGGCGGCGATAACGCTCCCGACGAGGTATTAAAGGGCGCGGCGCTGGCGGTAGAGGGTCTGGAAATAGAGGTTGCGGTGACGGGCGAGATTTCCAAACTCAAAGAGCGTATGTCGGCGCTTAATATTCCCGAAAAGGGCATTGAACTTGTTGAAGCGCACGGCGTTATCACTACCGAGGACAACCCGCGCTCGATACTGAAAGCCAACGCGGGAACTTCAATGGGCGTGGCGTTCAATATGCTTAGCAAGGGAGAGGCTGACGCGGCTATTTCGGCGGGAAGTACCGCCGCTTTGGTTCTGGGCGGCACAATGATTGAAAAACGCATAAAAGGCGTAAAGAGAACCGCCTTAGTGCCTTTAATGCCCGCGGACGGCGGCGTTAAGTACGCTGTTTTGGACGGCGGCGCAAATCTCGACTGCAGACCCGAAATGCTTTTGCAGTTCGCGATTTTGGGAAGCTGTTTTATGGAGAATACTTACAATATAAAAAATCCGCGCGTTGGGTTATTAAATATCGGAACCGAGGACGAAAAGGGCAGAGAACTCGAACACGAGACCAAGATACTTCTCGAAAAAGCGCCGATAAATTTCATAGGTTACGTTGAAGCGCGTGAAGCGCCGCTCGGAGCGGTGGATGTGCTCGTCACCGACGGCTTCACGGGCAACGTTTACCTGAAAGCTTGCGAGGGTATGGGCGTTTTAATGAAAAACTCGCTTAAACAGGTGTTCTTCGCGAACTTGAAAACGAAAATCGGCGCTCTGCTTACCAAAAAACAGCTTGGCACGGTTATGAAGCATTTGGACTATAAAGAGATAGGCGGCTCGCCGCTTTTGGGTACGGCGAAGCCCGTGTTTAAGGCGCACGGTTCAAGCGACGCCAAGGCGTTTTTCGGCGCGTTCAGACAGGCGAAAGCCTTTGTCGAAAACGACGCTATAGCGAAAATGACGGAAGCGATTTCACGTATAAAATCCGAGGAGGGTGCGGACGATGAGTGAGTTTAAACAACTCGCCGAACTGGAAGAAAAGATAGGCTATAAGTTTAAGAACCGCGAGTATCTTCACCACGCAATGACCCATTCAAGCTACTCGGGCGGCAAGAATTACGAGTGCAACGAGCGTTTGGAGTTTTTGGGCGACGCCGTTTTACAGCTTGCCGTGTCGCGGTATCTTTTCACGAATATGCAGAAAACCGTTCCCGAGGGCGGGTTGACGAAGCTACGCGCGTCGATAGTCTGTGAAAACGCGCTGTACACGTTCTCGAAGCGTATCGACCTCGGAAAATACATCTTGCTCGGCAAAGGCGAGGAGCAGTCGGGCGGGCGCGACCGCAAGTCCATTCTTTCGGACGCGTTTGAAGCAATGATAGCGGCTGTCTATCTCGACGGCGGCTTTGACGAAGCGCAGAAGATGATACTGCGGTTCGTGCCGAGCATTGAAGCTATAAAATCGGGGAAAGTGCGGCTCGGCGATTACAAGACCGTGCTTCAGGAAATAATTCAGCAGAACCCCGAGGAACACATTTCCTACGAGGTTGAGGAATTCGATGAAGCGCATAATCGGAAAACGTTCAAGGCGGCGGTCTTGCTTAACGGACAAGTTATCGGACGAGGACAGGGCGGCTCCAAAAAGGAGTCCGAACAGGCGGCGGCAAAGGAAGCCGTAAAGTTGATGGGTTATGAAACAGACTAATATTTCGATATTCATTCCGCATATCGGCTGTCCGCATAAGTGTTCGTTCTGCGACCAGCGCACTATCTCGGGAGCGCAAAAGCCGCCGAGCGCCAAGGACGTTACAGCGCTTTTGGAGAGTCAAGCCGCACATTTGACGGAGCGCGGCATACGCGCCGAAACAGCGTTTTTCGGCGGTAGCTTTACGGCGATACCGCGCGGATATATGACGGAACTTCTGGAAGCGGCAAGCGCCGCCGTAAAGCGTTTTTCGTGTTATTCGGGAATCAGATGTTCAACCAGACCCGACTGTATCTCCGAGGAGATTTTGGATATTCTGAAAGATTACGGAATGACGGCGATAGAACTCGGTGCGCAGTCTATGAGCGACGAAGTCCTTAAAGCCAACGAGCGCGGTCACACCGCCGAGGACGTACGAAAAGCCGCCGCGCTGATAAAACAAAGCGGCATTGAACTCGGGCTTCAGATGATGACGGGTCTGTATAAAGATACGCCCGAGAGATGTCTTGAAACGGCGGACGAGTTTATAAAGCTAAAGCCGAAAACCGTCCGCGTTTATCCTACCGTAATACTCAAAAACACGCGTCTCGGGGAGCTTTTCAAGAGCGGAGAATACAAGTCGTTCGGGTTTGACGAGACGGTGGACTTGTGCGCGAAATTATTGCGGAAATTCGAGCGGAACGATATCAAAGTAATTCGTCTCGGACTTCACGCAAGTCCCGACGTTGAGCGCGACAAGCTGGGCGGAGTTTATCACCCCGCTTTGAGAGAGATAGTTGAAAGCCGCGTTGTACTCCGCGAAATAACGGAGCGGCTGAAATCGCTTCCAAAGGGCGAATACACAATATTTACCGACAAAAGAAACATCAGCCGAACGATAGGTCAAAAGCGCGAAAATATTCGCCGCCTGTTCGAACTTGGCTATAACATAGAGGTTAAGGAACGCGCGGGGGAAACGCTTTGCGTTGTTCCGAAAGAGGAGATTTAATGCTGTTTAAAACTCTTGAAATACAAGGATTCAAGTCGTTTGCCGATAAAACCGTTTTGACGTTCGATACGAAAACCACGGCGGTCGTAGGTTCTAACGGCAACGGAAAAAGCAATATTTCGGACGCGCTGCGCTGGGTTATGGGAGAGCAGGGCGCTAAAACTCTGCGCGGCGAAAAAATGGAGGACGTTATCTTCCACGGCACCGTGGAGCGCAAGCCTATGGGCTTCGCGCACGTCGCGTTGACCATAGACAACGCCGACAGAGCGCTCTCGGTGGACGCGGACGAGGTTGTAATTTCGCGTAAGCTGTATCGCTCGGGCGAGAGCGAGTACCTTATAAACGGCAAAAAATCGCGCCTAAAGGATATTCAAGAGATACTTATGGGAACGGGTCTGGGGCGCGACGGCTACTCAATAATCGGACAGGGCAGAGTTGCCGAGATAGTAAACGCGCGTGATACTCAGCGCCGCGAGATTTTCGAGGAAGCCGCGGGCGTTTCGCTGTTTCTGCACAAAAAAGCCGACGCGGAAAAACAGCTTTCGCAAGCCGAGGAGAACATCGTTCGTCAGCGCGACCTTATCCGCGTGGACGAGGAACGTCTGCCGATACTCAAAAAGCAGTCGGAAAAGGCTGTGAAAGCGTCCGAGCTTATGGCGCAGAAAAAGGAACTGGAAATTTCTGTTTCCGTGGCGCGGCTAAACGAAAAACGCGGCGCGCTCTCGAAAATAAGCGACGACCTCTTGATAAACCGCGGCGAGTGTGAGCATTTCGAGCGCGATATCAAAAACGCCGAAACCGAGATTGAAAACCTCGGCGACGATAAAATGGCTTCACAAGCGCGTTTGGAGCGGATACGTTCAAGTATTCAGTCCGCAAACGATGAACTTGCCGAGAAGAAGTCCGACATTTCCGTCGCGGAAAACGACCTTAAACACAACGAGGAGCGCCGTTCGGAGCTTACCGAGCAGTTGAAAAACGCGCGCGAAAACTCCGCGACGTTCGACGAACAGATAAAACATGTGAACAGTCAAATTGACGAGGCGAGAAAAGCCGCAGAGAAATTCACCGAGCAAGCCGCCGAGTATCAAAAGCAATTGGACGACATCTCCGACAGAAACAACGCTGCGGGCGCGGAGTATTCCGCATTGGAAAGCGAGATAGCGGGGCTTCGCGCCGAAGAAGCGAAGCGGGAGCTTTCGGCGGGTATGGCGAAGCGTTCCGCCGAGGAATTTGAAGCGCAGAAGCAGAGTTTTCTGGCTGACCTTTCGGACGGCGAGAGCAAGATAAACGAGTATAAGTCCGAACTTTCCGATGTACGCAAGAGCGCCGCGAAAAACGCCGAGGAAAAGGATACCGCTCAAAACCGTTTGGCGGGTATGGAGCGCTTAGCCGAGGGCAAGCGCAAGCGTTACGACGAAGCGCGGGCGGCTTTAGAGGAAGTAAACGGCAAGCTCGGCGAAAAACAACAGCGTTATCGCGTGCTCTCGGATATCGAAAAGAGCAAAGAGGGCTATTTCCGCGCCGTCAAGGAGATACTGACGGCGGGCGAACAAGGCAGACTTCACGGTATACACGGCATAGTCGCCGACGTTATCACTGTTCCCGAAAAATATGTCACCGCGATAGAAACGGTGCTGTCCTCCGTTATGCAGAACATCATAGTCGATAACGACGAGACCGCCACGCGCTGTATACGTTTCTTAAAGGAAGCGAACGCGGGCAGAGCAACGTTTTATCCGATAACCACAATGAAAGGCAGACACCTGAACGAGCCGCGTCTTTCTTCCGAAGAGGGCTTCGAGGGTATCGCGAGTGAATTGGTGGAGTGTTCGGACGAGTATTCGCAGATAATCTCCAATCTTCTGGGAATGACGGCAGTGGTGGACGATATCGACACCGCGACCGTCATCGGCAGAAAGTACGGCTACAAATTCAGAATAGTTACGCTGGACGGACAATTGGTAAACGCGGGCGGTTCGTTTACGGGCGGTTCAAAGGCAAGCCGCACGGGTATAATTTCGCGTAAACAGGAGCTTGACTCGCTGTATTCCGAGATAACAAAATTAAGAGAAACCGCGAAGTCCAAAACCGATGAGTTTGAACGCTATAAGGCGGAGTTGGGAAAATTCAATATCGAAAGCGAGGGTATGAGCGACCGTATCCGCGAACTTGAACAGGAGGACATCAAATCAAGCGCCGAGATATCGCGTCTTCAAAGTCTTATAGAGCAGTTGGAAACGCAGGGCGAGACGTCGCGTAAAACTCTTGAGAACTTTGACGCGCAGATAAATCAGCAAAACGAAGCCGCGAAGTCCGCGCTCACAGAAAAGTCGAAGCTCTCCGAGAAAATCGCGGAGCTTGAGAAAAAGCACGAGGAGCAGTCGGGCGAACGAACCGAAGCCGAAAACAAGATACGCGACATTTCCGAGAAGATAAAGCAGTTTAATCTTGACAGACTGGATAAGGAACGCGACGTTGACGTGCTGACCCAGCAGATAAAGAACATTGAGGAAAATCGCCGCACCTTGATAGAAAACAGCGACGGATTTAAAAAGGCAATGGCGGCTCTTGAAGCTTCCGACCGCGAGATACGCGAGAAAATCGAGCGAATAAAGCGCGAGATAGAACAGAGCGCGGGAGAACTCACCGAAAAAAACAGCGAGATAACTACCCTCACCTCGGAAATAAACGAGTTCGACCGCAAGATAAACGAGCTTCACAAAAGCATTAACGAAGCCAATCAGAACAAGGAAAAATTTTCCCGTGAAGTGGCGCGTCTGGACGAGCGTCAAGTCACCGTTCAGAAAGAGTACGACAAGATAGTTTCGCTGTTGTACGACAGCTATACGCTCACCGTTTCGGAAGCGGCGGAAATCGCGCAGATACCGGAGAATTTGTTACAAGCGGAGAACGAGCTCACCGACCTCAACAAGCAGATAAACGCGCTTGGTATCGTCAATATGGCTTCTATCGAGGAGTTCGAGATAGTATCGCAGCGCTATGAGTTCCAGTCGAAGCAGCTTAAAGACATCGAGGACAGCAAGCGCGAACTTGAAAAGCTCATTACCGAAATGACGGAGAACATTAAAACGCAGTTCCTCGACAGCTTCAACGACATCAATCGTCACTTCAAAGAGGTTTTCGTGCAGATATTCGGCGAGGGCGCTCACGCGGAGCTGGAGCTTACCAACCCCGAGGACGTTCTGGCTTCGGGTATCGAGATAAAAGCCGCTCCCCCGGGCAAGGTAATAAAGAACCTCATCTCGCTTTCGGGCGGCGAACAGGCTATGGTGGCGATTACGATTTACTTCGCGATACTCATGCACCGACCCACTCCGTTTTGTATGCTCGACGAGGTAGACGCGCCGCTTGACGTTGTAAACGTTGAGAAGTACATAAACTACCTCAACCGTTTCAGTCAGCGCACGCAGCTTATGATAATCTCCCACCGCCGCGGCACTATCGAGGGCTGTCAGGTGCTTTACGGAGTATTTATGCAGGAAAAGGGCGTTTCAAGACTGCTCAGACAGGAGCTTACAGACGACCTCGACGGCGTAACAAACTGACCGTTGTTTTCCGATAACGCGGGATAAAAGTAATAAAAACAGACAAAATATTTTTGAAGGTCTTGTTGCGCTGTTTTCAAGTGAACGGAGCACCGGAATTGCAAAAGGGAAGTGATAAAATGATAACATTTATAGCTGCGTTGGTTATTTTGCTGGGCGGGTATTTTTTGTACGGAAGACTAACCGAGCGCGCGTTCCGTCCGGACGACCGCCCCACCCCCGCTGTGGAGCACCCCGACGGCGTGGACTATGTTCCTATGAAAACGTGGAAAGTTTTCTTTATTCAATTGCTGAATATCGCGGGCACGGGACCTATTTTCGGAGCGCTTATGGGAGCGGTTTTCGGACCTGTGGTTTTTTTGTGGATAGTGTTCGGCTCGATACTCGGCGGCGCGGTACACGACTATATGAGCGGAATGATATCGGTGAGAATGAATGGAGCGTCCGTATCGGAGATCGTGGGAAAATATCTCGGAAAAGCCGCCAAACAAATCATGCGCGTTTTTTCTGTGATACTGCTGATACTGGTCGGCGCAGTGTTCACCACAAGCCCCGCCGCGCTTTTGGCAAGGCTCACTCCCGATTGGGCTAACACGCTTTTCTGGGTAGCGGTAATACTTATCTATTATTTTCTGGCGACCTTGCTGCCGATAGATAAGCTCATTGGCAAGCTCTATCCGATTTTCGGCGGAGTTCTTATCCTTATGGCGGCGGCAATTATGATCGGATTGTGCGCGGGTGGTTATCATATTCCCGAATTGCAGCTTGCCAATCTTCATCCCGACGGAAAGCCCGTATTTCCGTATATGTTTATAACCGTTGCTTGCGGCGCCATTTCGGGATTTCACGCGACTCAGTCGCCGATGATGGCGCGGTGCATAAAGTCCGAAAAGCACGGCAGACGCGTGTTTTACGGCGCGATGATATCCGAAAGCGTCATCGCGCTTGTTTGGGCGGCTGCGGGAGTCGCGTTTTACGGCGCTACGGGCGGCTTGCAGAACGCTTTGGCGGAGCTTGGGCAATCGGGAGTTGTGTACGATATTTCGGTATCGCTTCTCGGCGTGGTCGGCGGCGCTATGGCGATAATCGGAGTGGTGGTATGCCCCGTTTCATCGGGAGATACCGCGTTCAGAAGCGCGCGGCTCACCATTGCGGACTGGTTCAGGCTCGACCAGTCGAAGCTATCAAAGCGCATTGCGATAACTGTTCCGCTGCTGATTATCGGCGCGGTTCTTACACAACTGAACTTTGACGTGGTGTGGAGATACTTTTCATGGAGCAATCAGACGCTCGCGATGATTACGCTTTGGGCGGCGGCGATGTATCTCGCGCGAAGTGCGGAGAACAAGTGGTATTCTTTAATGTGCGCTCTGCCTGCCGCGTTTATGTCGGCGGTTTGCGTCTCTTATATTTTAATGGCGGACGAGGGATTTAAAATCGTCTCCGCTGTCGCTTATCCTATAGGGCTCGGATTCGCCGCGGCGTGCTTCGCGCTGTATGTCGTAAAATGTGCAAGATTAAAACCGGAATCGAAGCAAAAATAAAACTTAGAAGCTGTACCAATAACCCGAAACGCTTGGATTGCGAAGCGTTTTTTGCTGACGAAGAAAAAATTTGCAGACGTACCGTATGTACGTCACATTCTGTAGAAAAAGTCGGTTATAAAAAGAAAAAAAGGTCAACCTCATTGAGTGGCATAGGGGGAAAAGGGGAAAGGAGAGGGGAAAAGGGAGCGCGGGGGGAAAACCTATAGGGAGGGGGAGAGGGGGCGCAAAAAGTTACCTACGCCCCCTTCTCCCCCTCCCGAAGGTTTGTCCCCTCGCAACAGGCGCATAGTATTACAAATTAACATATTAAAAAAGCGAAAAGTTTTCCTCCCGCAACGGGCGCGTAAAGTTTACAATTAAACGTGATAAAGAACTTTTTCTACAAACCGACGCGCCCGCTTCAAAGCGAAGAGGGCGCGTGTCCGTTTTATAAAGCCGCGTCAAAACCGCCCTACGGGCTTTGCCGTCCGCTTGTTGTGAATATCGTTGCTCTGTGCAGCCGCTCCTCGGCCTGTTCTTTGCTGCCATAACCATACAAGAACAGCACAAAAATATGGCGGTTTTTTATTACCCCCTTGACATTTTGGGAAAATTGGTGTAAAATAATTATTATAATAGGATAATTATAGGCTTTTGTGCCGAAAAAGGAGCAGTATATTATGGATAAAAAATATACCGTCTTGATAGTTGATGACGCGGAACATAATATAGAGTTAATGTCCGAGGTGTTGAAGGACAATTATAATATAATGACCGCGCACACCGGCACGGAAGCGCTTGAAATGATGCACGGCGCGAACCCTCCCGATGTGGTGCTTCTGGATATGCTGATGCCCAAACCGGACGGTTATGACGTTTTGCAGACGATGAACGGCGACGAGAAGCTTCGAATGATGCCCGTGGTGGTTGTCACTTCGGACAGCGACCCGTCCGCGCGGCAGCGTTCATACGATCTTGGCGCGGTGGATTTCGTTTCGCGCGGCGAGGAGTTGGGCACAATACGCAGCCGCGTAAAAAGCGTTTTGCGTATGTGCGAACTTGAGAAAATGCGCCGCGAAAACGAAAGACTTCAACGGGAAATAACTTCAGAGAAGCGGCTGTCGGCGCTTATGGATAACCTGCCGGGCGGCGTTGCGATCATTGAAACGAACGGCAAAACAGCCGAGTGCTCGTATTACAACAGCAAGCTGCTTCGGCTTTTCAAAATGAATTCGGACCGCTTTTCAATGCAGTTTATTATGCCAACGCGCCCTAAGTGGCTTAATACGTTTATTGAAAAGGCAAAGACCTCCGACAGTTTTACGTTCACATTCTCGATAGGCGACCAAAACAGTTCCGCCGACCGCCAATGGATAAGGGTAACGGCGGGCAGTATGCCGTCGAGCGAGAGAATGAGAGAAACGCCGATTTTCGACGTAGGATGCGGTGACATAAAGGAGATATATTGCGTATTTTTGGACATCAACGCCGAAAAGCGTCAAGAGCTGCGCGCCGAGCAAAACGACAAGCAGCTTCGTGAAAATCAAACAAGACTTGAAACGGTCATCGACAAAGCGCCCGGCGGACTTTCGTTTTCGCAACGGGGAAGCGACGGCAGGTTTCATACCGAGTTTGTTAATCGTGGTTTGGCGGATATGCTTGGCTACGTAAGCTGTGAAGAGTGCATGGCGAATATATCGAAAAATCCCAGTCTGGGTGTTTCAACGGAAGATATCAACGCAATACGCGCTAAGATTGCGGCACTCCCCGAAACGGGCGGGGAGTTCAAATACGTTTTGAAGTGCATTTCTCACAAGCGCGAAGAGCTGTGGCTCTCGATGCGATGCCAGATAACGTGCGGCGGGGACGGCAAGAAAAATCTGTACGCGTTCACCACCGATATCACTAAGGAAAAGAGTTTTGAAGACGAATTGCGCGCCGCCGCGTATTTCGACCCGCTGACGGGACTTTTCAACCGTCACGCGTTTATGCGTAACGCCCGCCGCGTCATAGACGATAATCCGTTGACGCAGTTCTCGCTTATGCTGCTGAACATCGGTTCGTTCAAGGTCGTAAACGATCTGCTTGGGCGCGACGTCGGCGACAAGGTATTGATAACGATTGCCGACGCTGTCCGCGAGGTTTTTGCGGGTAGGGGAGTTTTCGCGCGCCTTTTCGCGGATAATTTTATGGTTTTAACGCCCTATTCCGAACGCGGCGTTCACCCGCAGACCATTTTGGACGCCGTTCAAAAAGCGGTTTCCGAAAGCGGACTTCTCACTCACGATATTCAGTATTACATAGGCGTTTACGTGATAAACGACCGCTCTATATCCGTTGAGAATATGGCGGACCGCGCTTCGATAGCTTGCCGCACAATTACCGGCAGTTACCACGAGCATATCGCGTATTACGACGAAAAAATGCGCCTTAATATGCTGGAGGAACAGCAGATTTGCGATGAAAGCCGCTGCGCGTTGGAAAACGGCGAGTTCTGCGTATACTACCAGCCCGTTTACGGAATAAAAGCAAAGCGTTATACCAGCGCCGAGGCTCTGGTGCGTTGGAATCACCCGATAAAAGGAATGATAAGCCCCGGCAAATTTGTGTCGGTTTTTGAGAAAAACGGCTTCATAGCCGAGCTTGATTTATATGTTCTGGAGCAAGTCTGCAAATTTATGAAGCGCCGCCGCGACGAGGGAAAATCGGATTTTCCCATCAGCGTGAACATTTCGCGCAGAAGTCTCT
>CANRFR010000028.1 GCA_947629945.1 uncultured Clostridia bacterium
CTTTTCTTCCGCGTTAATCATGTCCGCAACTTCCACGAGAAAGTGGCTATCCATATCAACGACACGCACCCGACGCTTGCCATCCCCGAACTTATGAGAATATTGCTCGACGAGTGCGGATACGGCTGGGAACAGGCATGGCATATCGTTACGAGCACGTTCGCTTACACGAACCACACGGTTATGGCGGAGGCTCTTGAGAAGTGGGACGAGGATGTTGTCCGCAGAATACTTCCGAGAATTTACCAGATAATCTGCGAGATCAACCGCCGCTACTGCGAGGATTTGATGAACCGCACGGGAGACGGCGACCGCGTTTCCAAAATGTCTATTATCCAAAACGGCAAAATTCACATGGCTTACCTCTGCTGCGCGGCTTCTCACAGCGTGAACGGCGTATCGAAGCTGCACTCGCAGATCATCAAGGACGACGTTTTCAGACTTCAGTATCTCGACAAGCCGCACCAGTTCAAGAACGTCACCAACGGTATCGCTTACAGAAGATGGCTGCTTCAGTCCAACAAGGAGCTTACCGATTTGCTCTCCGAGTGTATAGGCGAGGGCTTTAAAAAGGACGCTTCGGAGTTTATCAAGTTCCAAGTTTTCGCAAACGACAAGAGCGTTCTCGAAAAGCTCGGCAAGATAAAGCGCAATAACAAGGAGCGCTTTGCCGAGTACGTTGAAAAAACCACCGGAGCGAAGCTCAATCTCGACAGCATTTTCGACGTTCAGGTAAAGCGTCTGCACGAATACAAGCGCCAGCAGTTGAACGCCATGAACATTATCGCGGATTACAACTATCTTAAGCAGAACCCGAACGCGCCTTACGTTCCGAGAACGTATATTTTTGCTTCAAAGGCGGCTCCGGGTTACTATATCGCAAAGCAAATTATTAAGATGATCTGGTGCATAGGCGAGGAAATAAGACACGATCCCGTTATCTCCAAGAAAATGCAGGTCATCTTTCTTGAGGACTACAGAGTTACGCTCTCCGAAATTCTTATGCCGGCAGCGGAGGTTTCCGAACAGATATCTCTCGCGGGTACGGAGGCTTCGGGCACGGGCAATATGAAGCTTATGCTGAACGGCGCATTGACGCTCGGCACTTACGACGGCGCAAACGTTGAGATTCATGAGGCGGTCGGCACGGACAATATCTTCATTTTCGGCATGAGAACTCCCGAAGTGAACGATATGCGTATGAAGGGCTACAATCCGCAGCTTTATATTGACAACAACCCCGTTATTGCGGACGTTATCAAGAGAATGTACAACGGCATAAACGGCGCGACATTTGAGGAAGTCGCAGGCTCTATTCAGAACAAGGACTTCTATATGGCGCTTGCGGATTTCGACAGCTACCGCGGCACACAGTTCTACATCGCTAATGTTTATGAGGACCCCATGGACTGGAACAAGAAGTCGCTGATGAATATTGCGGGCGCGGGACGCTTCTCCGCCGACAGAGCGGTTCAAGACTACGCGCGCGATATCTGGAATTTAAAATAAGGCGCATGGTTTATTCGCATAATTTTTAAAAATCACGGCTTTCCGCCGGCGGCAGCCGGCGGAAACGCTTTTGCAAAGAACTTTTATCCGACAGCGGTCTTTGCGGTCTGCGGCGCGGAAACGAGGAAAAACAACTCTGCCGCAGACGCGAAAAATATAGAGATAAATTAGGAGAAAACTATGAGTAATTTGCCGATTTTCGACTGCTTCGACACAAGCTATAAGCACCCGTTCGGAGCGCTAAGGCGCGGTCAGCCGTCTATATATAATGTAAGAATACCGAAAAGTATGAATGTTTCGGATTTGACGCTTGTGATGTTTCGTCCGGGCTTTAAAGAGCGCTTTATAGAGCTTGCGCTTCAGGACGAAAGCGGTGAGGACAACATCTTTTCCTGCGTTTTCACGCCCAATAACTGCGGCGTACACCACTATTACTTCACTTGTATACTCGACGGCAGACGGCGCTACATAAAGCGCACGGGCGCGAATGTCGGCGTGTTCGAGGGCGAGGAGCTGTTCCAGCTTACCGTGTTCGACGAGAATATGTACACCCCCGCATGCGTTCGCGGCGGTATTATGTATCAGATATTTCCCGACCGTTTTTACAAGAGCGGCGCGAAGCACGAGAACGTTCCGACCGACCGAATTATCCGCGATGATTGGTTCGGCACGCCGAATTACCGCCCCGACAACAAGGGCATAGTCCGCAACAATGATTATTTCGGCGGCGATCTTCGCGGCATTATTGAGAAGTTGCCTTATATCAAAGATTTGGGCGCGACGATAATTTATCTCAACCCGATCTTCGAGGCTCACGAAAACCACCGTTACAACACCGCGAATTACGAGAAAATAGACCCTATGCTCGGCACGGAGGAAGATTTTGTCGAACTCTGCCAAAAGGCTAAGGAAATGGGTATCGACATAATCCTCGACGGCGTTTTCTCACATACGGGCGCGGATTCCGTTTACTTCAACAAGTTCGGGCGCTACGGCGAAAAAACGGGCGCTTACCGCGACCCCGACAGCCCTTATCATTCGTGGTATTCGTTTATCGCCTACCCCGAACGCTACGACAGTTGGTGGGGCATAACCACGCTTCCGAACGTCGACGAAAACAATCCCGCCTACACCAAATACATCTGCGGCGACGGCGGAATTTTACAGAAATGGATAAAGCTGGGCGCGCGCGGCTGGCGCTTGGACGTTGCCGACGAACTGCCCGATGACTTTCTCGACAACCTCAACAAAGCCGTCAAGAAAATGGGCAATGATAAGGTGATATATGGCGAGGTGTGGGAGGACGCGTCGAATAAGGAGAGCTACGGCGTTCGCCGCCGCTATCTTATAGGCGGTCAGCTCGACAGCGTTATGAACTACCCGTTTAAAGAAGCAATTTTAAATTATATAAAATACGCGGATGGCAAGCTTTTTATTGACAGCATCATGTCAATTCTCGACCACTATCCCAAGCCTTCTGTGGATATGCTGATGAACTTCCTTTCGACCCACGATACCGAACGGGCGCTCACGAGATTGGGCGGCGAGGATGTCGGCTGGCACGACAAAGACTGGCAAGCCGAACGTCATCTTGACGGAGCGCAGTATCTGCTCGGAATTGCTTTATTAAAGTGTGCAATGGTTCTGCAATTCTTCCTGCCCGGCATACCGTCGATTTACTACGGCGACGAAGCGGGAATGGAGGGTTACCGCGACCCGTTCAACCGCCGCTGCTATCCGTGGGGAGAGGAAAACACCGATCTTATAGAGTTCGTAAAAACGCTTTCCAAGGTAAGAAAGGGCACACGCGCGTTCGAGCAAGGCGCAATGAGATTTATAGAGTGCGACGACAATGTGTGCGTTTTTATGCGTTTCGACAGAATAACCCGCGACGCGGCGATAATTTATCTCAACAAGTCCACAAAGGGCAGAACGTTCGAGATAAAGAACGAAAAAACCGCTATGATGTACGACTTTAAAGCCGCGTTCGACCGCTACGGAAAAGGTATTGAGGACGGAAAAATTCACGTCGCTCCGTTCGATTACGCGGTGGTTTACTGCAAGATTTAACAAAAATTCTCCCCTGTCTTTGACGGGGGAGAATTTTTGTAATAAGGTCGTCATACCGATCCCGATATTACAAGAAAATCTGGATCAATTGCTTTCTTCTTTAAGTTCAACCTTAAGCTCCATCGCGTATTCCGTTCCTTTTTCCGGTGAGGTGGTGCCGAGGGCGTTTCTCTGCGCGTCGAGCTCCTCTAAGGTCGGCTCGTTTTCAAGCGATTTTTCCCCGCGTTCAATGAGCATGGGCAAGGTGGAAAGCAGGGTCACTTCGTCTTCGGAAAGCTTTCTTTTTTTCAGCAGCTTATCCTGCAGCGACCGCTCATATTCCAATAAACCGTATTGCGGCGCGAGACTGTCGTACTTGTCGCTGATGGCTTGGTATTCGGCGGCTTCGGCGGCGGTAAGATAGTGAGTTTCGGATATAGGTTCCTTAATGGGGTTTCTCACGGTTTTGTCGGTGATGATAAGTATCACGGCGAGTAGTATAAGAAAAACCGCAATTATAGCGTACGGAACGGCTTTTTTGAGTTTTGTTTTCATATTGCGGTTACCTCCCTATCGTTCAAATAAGATGTGCGGGGAACTGCGGACGCATAGTACATACGGTCACGAGTTTTTTCCCCTCTACGCCGTAAAGATCAAGCCCATCCAAGTAAGCGCGGCTTTGAGCATAGGGAGAAAGAAACGCCTGTACGGCAGTCAAGTTATTGTTGAAATTGTTTGGCGACGCGATAATTTGTTCGTCAAAAGAAACGATACCGGGGTGACTGGTGCCGTTCGCACAAACAAATGTGGGAAAAGCTCCATGTAAAGCAACCTCGCATTTTGTTGAAACAAATGAGCATAGCATTTTGCTGTCTGAATCATCATAATTCTTAACATACTTAAATGATACTGTTGAGTATGAATTATATGTATACGAAGCTTTCACGTTTTTTATGACCGTCTTTGTCGAAAGCGAGCTTATGTATGCCTTAGCATAATCATACACGTTCTTGGCGATTTTAGTTGTGCTGTTTTGGTTTAATAAATAATTAACCCCTTTTTTACCGGTCATTTTCAGCACAGCCAAAGCGCCTGCTTCCCAAGACTTTGTGTTTTGCAGCGTAACAGTTCCGGTTTCAAGCAGCGAAGACGGTTTTTGATCTTTTACAGATGCAACCAAGGTCTCAACTACATATTTCTTGAGAGGAAGACCAGTAGACACAGTACTCCTCCAAGAATACCAATCAATGTTATCAGAGTTCGGCGTAGCTGCATAGGGCATAATCTCACTGTCATTGTTTTCAAAACGAGCCAGAACTTCTTGTGTTGTAAGAGTTTCCACACCCATCTGAGTAAGCTGCTTGTCAATTTCATCAATTTCAGCTTCAAGTTCCGATGTTTCCAATCCCATCTCTTCGTCCGATTTTATTGAAACGGACACACTATTGCGTCGGCTTAAAAGATCCTCAATCAAAGCTGTCTTGTCCAACGGCTCCTCTGCAAATACCGGCGCTGTTAATAAAACAGTTGTCATTACAGCGACAGCAAATGATCCAACCTTCTTTTTTAAGTTTTCCATTTTCATAATTATACCTCCATTTCAAATATACCTCCATTTCAAATAAAAGAGCTAATTTGTAGCTCATAATTATTATATACCTTTTGCGCAAAATTGTCAATATATTTCTCAAAATTTTTGTGGGTTTTTCCATAGCGCGGCGGAGAAGACCTATCAAATAAACAAGTAAAAACCTGTTGACAACGGCGACAAAAAGTGGTAGAATAAATGTGTATAAATAATTATTGGGAAGTAAACAATTTCCCCGAACGAAAAAGGAAGGTAAATTACAATGGAAATCAAAGTACAAAAGACAACTTCTCCCAAGGCTAAACCCACCGACGAGACAAAGCTCGGCTTCGGTCACGTTTTCACCGATCACATGTTCGTGATGAACTATGACGCGGGCGAGGGCTGGCACGACGCGCGTATAGTGCCCTACGGCGAGATCTCGCTTTCACCGGCGGCTATGTGTCTGCATTACGGTCAGGAGATATTCGAGGGTTTAAAGGCTTATCGCACCGCAGACGGCTCTGTGCAGATGTTCCGTCCGCAGGAGAATTTCAAGCGTATGAATAACTCGGCAGAGCGTATGGTTATCCCGAAATTCGACGAGGAGTTTATGCTTAAAGCGTTAAGACAGCTTGTCGAGCTTGACAAAGACTGGGTTCCCCACACCGACGGCGCTTCGCTTTACATTCGCCCGTTCATCTTCGCGACAGACCCTTATGTCGGAGTAAAACCCGCAGACCACTATCTGTTTTTGATTATCCTTTCACCGTCGGGAGCATATTATTCAACCGGACTTAATCCTGTTAAAATTTACGTTGAACAGAAGTATGTAAGAGCCGTTCGCGGCGGCACGGGCTTTGCGAAAACGGCGGCGAACTACGCGGTTTCACTCAAGAGCCAAGACGAAGCTCATAATCAGGACTACGAACAGGTGCTTTGGCTGGACGGCGTGGAGCAGAAGTACATTGAGGAAGTCGGCTCTATGAACATATTCTTTGTAATCGACGGCGAGGTTATCACGCCGCAGCTTACGGGTTCCGTTTTGCCGGGTATTACGAGAAAATCCTCTCTCGAACTCTGCAAAAAGTGGGGTATGAAAGTATCGGAGCGCCGCATTACCATTCAGGAAGTAGCCGACGCTTACGACGCGGGCAAGCTCGACGAGGTGTTCGGTACGGGCACGGCGGCTGTTATCTCGCCCGTAGGTCATCTTAAATGGGGCGACAAAATTATGACGATAAACGACAACAAGATAGGTTCGATCTCGCAGAAGCTGTATGATACAATGACGGGTATCCAGTACGGCAAGCTTCCCGATGATATGGGCTGGATAGAGAAGATCTGAAGATATGACTCTTAAAACAAACAAACTTTCCGCCGAAATTTTACAAATCATAACCGAACGTTATGTAGTAACAAATACCGTCATTCCCGCCGATATCCTTAAACTCAAGGACGAGACAATGAAGTTATACGAAAAGAGCCGCAAAGAAACAAACGCCGACGTTCTGTCGGGTTACGAGCGGCGGCTCTCGGAGATAAAGGGAGCGCTCGTCAAAGGAGAATAACTATGCGTAAAATATCCAAGTTAGCGGCGGCATTAGCGTTATCCGTAACAATCACGGCGGCGCTTCTCCAAAAAGCGGTGAACTTATGATTATTCTAAATAACGGCGATACAACGATCACCGGTGTTATCAAGGATTCCGATAAAGCGGAGGCTATGCAGCGGACGCTTTCCGAAATGTTTAATAAAGATTATCCGACCGGAATTGGTTTTGCAAAAGTGCAAATAAACGAAAACGGCTCATGGATTTGGAACGGCAAAACGGCGGGCGTTTCTCCGTCGGGTTATATTGTCGGTACCTCGCCAAAGGTCATGCTTGATAAACAATAATGCAATTTAACGGGACGGAGGTGCGCCGTGAACAAAACGCTCAGAAATATCATTTCGGCTGTCGGCACGCTTCTGATACCGCTTGTCCTTGTGTTGATATCACATCACAACATCACGACCGCCAAAAGTCACGACAAAGCGTTATACGAGGGCTTTTCGGAAATATCGCGGATAACGAGCGATATTATAGAAGCGAACCGCTCCGGCGGTATGCCCCAAACGCTGAATTACGTCCGCGAAAACAAATCCCGCGCCGTAGAAGCTGTAGAGAAAATGCGTTCGGTGTGCGATTATTTTGAGAAAGTCACCGTGCCCGGCAAACTGAAAGACGAGCTTGCCGCTGTTCGCGCCGCTATTCCCGATATGCGCCGCTTTCTTGACAGCTACGAGAATATGTTTCACGAGGTAATGCTTGAAAGCGAATTTATGAGTTATGTTCACGAGATGTCGCAGTCCGCTGCCGCTCTCGATGATAACGGCGGCTTTTTTTACGCCGAATCCGCCTTTATGAAAAAGCTGGGGCGGCTTCGCGACAGGCGCCACGGGCTTCTTTGGCTTTAGTATGAGCGCCCGAGCGTTCGGTTATAATGGGGGGAGTTATGAGAAAAATCACAAAATCGGCGGCGGTCTTGTTTGCCGCGGCAATATTCGCGCTTTCGGGTTGCGGAGAAAACAAAACCTCTCCGCAGCCGGAGACTGCTAAGACGGAAGTCGCAAATGAAAACTCCGCCGCAAAAGTCTTGCTTGCCGATCTGAACGGATATATCGCGCAGTGCGAGACTAAAGGCGGCAAGCAGTGGGAACAGGGCACGATGAAGATATCGGTAAAAGGAAAAGAAGTCACCGTGTCCGATTACACCGTAAACGTTCCCGCAAGTATGGAACAGACTTTGGGTGAACGTTTGCTTGCCAACTTCAACTACAAACTTCAAGAGAGCGCCTATATGGAGGCTCACATAAACGACAAGGGCAAAGTCTGGGCGACGGTCTATGTGTACGGCGTATCGGACGCGTCCGCCGCCGAAATCCCAACAGCAAGCGATTTTGAGACGGGATATTTCGCGTGGAACGGCAAAGAAGCGGGAGTTGCTCCGTCGGGGCTTCGCGTGGGAACGTTCCCCAATCTGCCGCTTCCCGGCGCGGAGACCTCGGACAGTTCCGGCAATTCGCAGTGAAAGGACAAATTATGACAAAGCGTATAACCGCGTTGGTTTTAGCGGTAATTCTTCCGATAACGCTTGTTTTTACGTCGTGCGGAAAGGCGAAAGGTCCGCAGCTTAACGCACAGGAGTATTGGAACCAAAGCGATAAGCTTGTTAGGAGTTTTGTATCAAACACCACGGACGCGAGTATGTTGTTTATGGAGTGGCGTTTCGGAAACGCGGAGGACATAGCGAAACTGAAAGAATTGATAGAAAACCGAGAAGCCGCTCTGGACGGTTTGGAAACGCTCAATCCACCCGAAAAGTATAAGGATATGCAGAAAAAGCTCGTAAAGTCGATAAAGTACGAGCGGGATTGGGATAAAGCCGCGTTGAAGTACGAAACGGCAAAAACCGACAGGGACTTGGATAAGATCGGGGCGAAATTTCAAAAAATAGTCGGGGATACGAATAAGGAATATTTACCGTCCGTTTATGTTGAGATCACTCGAAGCCTGAATAAAGAGCCGAATATCGTAAAGCCGAGTACAAGCTGATTTTATGACAAAACGTATAACTGCGTTGATTTTAGCGGTAATTATTCCGATAATGCTGCTTTTCGCGGCGTGCGGCAAGGCGAAAGGAAAATTTCTCAGACTTTGCAAAGCCCCTTGAAATTTTGGCGGTAATGTGGTATAATCATAGTAAACAGCATTATAGGTGTGAACAGTATGTTAAGCGAACTCGAAATTAAAGCGCGTTTAATTGACGACTACAAACGGTTTAGGGATTTGCGAAAAATTGCCGAAAAAGAGGGCGCGACCGAAACGGTAAAAAAATTGATGATGAAATTCGATTTATAAAGCTGAAGCTTCAGCCGCTCGAGTTGCCCGAAGATTAAGGAGGAAAACAGTATGTCAAACGAAAGTGAAATTAAAAACCAATTGATTGACGAGTACAAGATGTTGACGGATTTGCGAGCGATTGCCGAGAAAGAAGGGGCTCCCGAAACAGTTAAAAGAATAGAAAGGGAAATTCGATTTATAAAGCTGAAACTTCAGCCGCTCGAGCTGCCCGAAGATTAAGGCTATTCGCTCAAAAAGGTGTAAAGTCCGCGAATGAGCGCTTTACACTTTTTTTATGCCCACTGTTTAAAATCTCCCTGCACACCACGCAGGGGAAGAAAGGAATATATAATAATTATGAAGAACACGGAAAAAACTCTCGACCAAATCAAAACCTTGTGTATACACAGAGGTTTTGTGTACCCGGGAAGCGAGATCTACGGCGGTCTCGCGAACACTTGGGATTACGGTCCTTTGGGCGTGGAGCTTAAAGAAAACATCAAAAAAGCATGGCGCAAAAAGTTCGTTCAAGAGAACAAGTACAACGTAGGTCTTGACAGCGCAATATTGATGAACCCGCAGACTTGGGTCGCTTCGGGGCACGTCGGCGGCTTTTCCGACCCGCTTATGGACTGCAAGGACTGCAAAACGCGTCACCGCGCCGATAAGCTTATCGAAGATTTTGACGGCACAGTCGCGGACGGCTGGACCAACGAGCAGATGATGACGTTTATCCGCGAAAAGGGTATCAAGTGCCCGAATTGCGGAAAATCAAACTTCACCGACATTCGTCAGTTTAATCTGATGTTTAAAACGGCTCAGGGCACGGTAGAGGACAGCAAATCCGAACTCTATCTCCGCCCCGAAACCGCACAGGGTATTTTCGTGAACTTCGCGAATATTCAGCGCACAAGCCGCAAAAAAGTTCCGTTCGGCGTGGCTCAGGTCGGAAAATCGTTCAGAAACGAGATAACTCCCGGTCAGTTTATCTTCCGTGTTCGCGAGTTCGAGCAAATGGAACTCGAGTTCTTCTGCAAGCCCGGAACGGATCTGGAATGGTTTGAGTATTGGAGAACCTATTGCAAAAACTTCCTGCTCTCGCTCGGTCTTAAAGAGGAGAACATCAGACTTCGCGACCATTCTCCCGAGGAACTTTGTTTCTACTCCAAAGCAACGACGGATTTCGAATTTATGTTCCCGTTCGGTTGGGGCGAACTCTGGGGCGTTGCGGACAGAACCGACTACGACCTCACTCAACACATGAAAACAAGCGGCAAGAGCCTTGAATATTTCGACCCCGAAACCAACGAAAAATATATACCGTATGTAATAGAGCCGTCGCTCGGCGTGGAGCGTTTGTTCCTTGCGGTAGTCTGCGACGCTTACGACGAGGAGACTCTTGAGGACGGCACAAGCCGCACTGTTATGCATTTCCACCCGGCGCTTGCACCCGTGAAAGCAGCCGTTTTGCCGCTGTCTAAAAAGCTCTCCGAAAAGGCGGGCGAGTTGTACGCGGAACTGTCGAAATATTTCTGCGTTGACTACGACGACGCGGGAGCAATTGGCAAGCGCTACAGAAGACAGGACGAAATCGGCACGCCGTTCTGCGTGACCTACGACTTCGACAGCGAAACCGACGGCTGCGTTACCGTTCGCGAGCGCGACAGTATGCAGCAGGTGCGTATCCCGATAGCGGACGTTAAGGCATATATCGAAGAGCGCATTTCTTTCTGATAATAAAATATAACTTGATTCCGCTCACCGAACGAGCGGAATCTTTTGTGTATTATAGACCTTTTTGACAAGAACCTAAACGCGTCTTGTCGGAAAATTCCGCTATTGACCGCGTTTTATTCGCCGCCCGTCAAGAAGAATTTGTGCAAGATGACGAAAATATGCAAAGCGGGATTTGCACTTGCGTTTTAACCAAGGCTTCCCTAAATATAATGTATTTTTTGCGAGAAATTTGCGTAAAATAAGAAAAAAGCTGAAAACGATTACCACACTTTTACTTAAATTTCACCAATTACACTAAAATTCAAAAAACGTATGTGAAAAATGCACAAAAAGTGAACAGTTTATTGATGAATTCCACAAAAATAAGCTATCCGCTTGACAAATTAGTGAAAATAAAGTATAATAAAATTGTAATTTAAGCTAAATGTGTAATATCACGTTAGGCTTTTTCGGTTACTTTTACACTATTTTATATAATGGAGGAATATCTATGAAACTTAAAAGAGTTTTAGCGGGCGTGCTTGCTGTATCAAGTGTTTTGACTTTTGCCGGCTGCGGCGGTGGAACCAGCAGTAATGGCGGCGGTACAACCAGTAACAAATCATCGGCAACAAGCAGCAAGTCAAGCGCAACTTCGAACGCGACATCCGGAAATGCTTCGGGCGGCGAAAGCGGTACAACTTCGGGCGGCGACAGCAATGAGTGGTTTGATTCGAGCATTAAGGGTCTCAAAATTGATGAGAGCAAAATTACAGAGGGTATGAAGCTTACCGTTCTGTCAAACCGTACCGACCGCGTTGCGGGCACAGGCGACGGTTACTTTACGGATTTCGTAAAACCTTTTGAAGAGCACTATGGAGTAACGGTAGAAATCACCGCCGACTCCGATCAGGGCGCGGTTAAACAGAGAGTTACACAAAACCTCAAGGACTGCCCCGATGTTATGTGGATCCCCTCTATGAGTATCAAAGATGTTACCACATATTTTGAGCCGCTCGGCACTGTTGGAGAGCTCGCAAACTATAACGATATCACAAACAAAGCGCTGGGCGACGGAGAAGCGGCAGTGGTTTACGGTGTGCCGCAAGGATGCAACGCGAACGGCTACGTATATAACAAAAAGATTTGGGATGCAGCAGGCGTTACCGAAGCGCCCACAAATGTTGAAGAATTTATGGCAGCTTTGACGAAGATCAAAGAGAACACAGAAGCAACACCTATTCTTTGCGCTTATACGGATAAAGAGCGTTGGATTCTTGCACAGTATATGAACCAGGCTCCGGGTACTGTCGGCGATCCCGACTTCAAGACTAAGCTTCTTGTAAACGGCGGCGACCTTTTTGTTGAGGGCGAGCCTTACTATGAGATGTTGAAGCTGATGTTCAATATATTCTCCACTGATGACATTCATGAAGCGGGCGCTGCGGCTGACTGGCAGCAGTGTAAAGCTCTGCTGGCAAACGACCAGGTTGCAACCTGCATGGTTGGTTCTTGGGCAGTTGAACAGTTCAAGACGGGCGGTTTGCAGGCAGCTGCCGACGATCTTGGAATAAAAGTGGACGATTTGAAAACGAAGGACGAGTATAAAGACAAGTATGACGAAACTATGGAATCTCTTTCGAAGATCACCCTTATGCCTCTTCCTTACGTTGCTCCCGATGGTCAGCGTTATTCCGGCGTCGGTTCGGATAACTTGTGGGGCGTCAACAACACAATAGACGAAAATCAGAAAGAGCTTGCAAAGGCATTCATAAAATGGTGGGTTGAGAAGTCTCCTTATGCAAAGGACGAGGGCTTTATCCCCGTGCTCAGCACCGCTACGATAGACGATTACCCCGAGGCTCTCAAGAGCTGGTCCGATGTACGGTTCATGTCTACCAATCAGGTTCCCGGCGCTATCAGCGAAACTTGGGACGCTATAGACAAGGCTTCCGAAATATTGGTTGAGCAGAACCCCGGCGACGCTAACGACTACAAGTGCAAAATCGCAGAGCTTGGATTAAAGCACGGTTCGGAAGACGAATTCAAGGCGCTTCTTAAGCAGCTTAACACGCAGTGGGCAACAGCTCGCGACGCAGATGAGACTCTTGCGGCGTTCAAAGAAACCGAAGAAGCTAAAAACTATATCGACGAAAGATTTGCTAAGAAGGCAGATTTCTAAGTCGTAACGTGAAGTACGGCAGACTTAATTAAAACGTTTTTTGGGGAGTGGAAATCTCCCCAAAAATCACCTTAAATCTAGATGAAAGGACGGTTATTTTGTATGCCAACAGGAAGAAAAAGTATGGGCTATACGGCGCAGAAGTACATGATAACATTTCTGTTTCTGCTTATTCCATGCGTTTTACTTATCGTGTTCACGCTGATTCCGGCAGTCAACATGGTAATTTACTCGTTCCAGGACCGCGAAATGACTGGATTTAAAGACTGGGTAGGTTTTGATAACTATATCAGAATTTTTGGCGGCACCTCAAAAACGTTCCCGAATGCCAACATGGAATATCTGACGACCCTGGGCAACTCATTATACTATTTGGTTGGCTCATTTTTACAGCAGGCTCTTGCTCTGTTCGTTGCAACGATTCTTTGCAGCAAGATCAAGCTTGGCGGTTTGTTCAAGGGTATCTTGTTCTTCCCCTACCTTATGAACGGCGTTGCAGTAGCTTTGATATTTAAAAACTTGTTCGGCTTCGGCGATGGTTTGACTGTTCCGCAAGGTACATTAAACTCAATCCTATCGTTGTTTGCCGGGGATGGCTTTACGGGAATAAAATTCCTGAATGACCCGAACAATCCTGTTATGGCGAATTTGTGTCTTGTATTTGCGTCAGTATGGAGATATATAGGCTTTGATATCATTATGTATATTTCCGCTATCCAGTCCATATCCCCCGATGTTTATGAGGCGGCGGATCTTGACGGTGCAAATTCTTGGCAAAGATTCTGGTACATCGTATTCCCCAGCATAAGCCCGATCGTATCGCTGCAGCTTATCATGGCTGTTAAGGGCGCGGTTTCCGTTTACGAGATCCCATTTATCGTTACGGGCGGCGCTTACGGTACAATGACGTTCGTCATTGCGGCAAACAATACCGCATTCGGCGCGATGGACGCGATAGGACTTGCGTGTGCACTGTCTGTAGTCTTGCTGATTATTACAGTAATCGTTACCGTAGTTCAAAAACTTGTATTTAAAGATAAGAGGTGAGGAATATGAGCAGTAATTCGCATTATTTTGACTTAAAGGATTATAGCTTTAAGGAAACACCAAAAGGGATAAGAATATTTTGGTCAGCAATGAAATACGTTGTTTTGGTAATAGCGTGCGTTTTGGTCATAATTCCTCTTATCACGGTGCTTATCGGTTCGTTTAAAACTAAGACAGAACTGATGAACACATCGGCTTTTGTCTTGCCGAAATCAATGGCATGGGCGAACTATGCAAGTGCGTTTACCAACGGTCGTGTTCTTGAAGGTTTGGGCAACACGATATTGATTGTTGTTGTTTCCTGTATTGGCTCTATCATAACGGGTACTATGACGGCGTTCGTTCTGCAGCGTTTTAATATGCTGTTTACACGGCTTATTAAGGCGGTATTTCTCGCAACGTCGCTTCTGCCGACTATCACAATGCAGATTTCCGTATATCAGATAGTGGTTAAGCTCGGTCTCGTTAACACATATGCTGCTCCGCTGCTGCTGTACATCGGTACTGATATCATTGCGGTAACGATCTTCATTCAGTTCCTCGATAACATCTCCGTATCGCTTGATGAATCGGCTATTTTGGATGGCTGTTCGTATCCGCGAGTTTATTGGAGCATAATTCTTCCGATGCTGCGTCCCGCTATAGCAACGGTATTGGTTATGAGATTTGTCGCAATTTACAACGACTTCTATACTCCGTATCTGTATATGCCGAATCACAGAGTGGTTTCTACTGCCTTGCAGGATTTGACAACGGGTTCGAACATTAGTTGGAACGTGGTTTTCGCGGGAGTTATTATTTGTATAATTCCGACGTTGATAATGTTCCTTTCAATGCAGAAATCAATTTACAGCAACTTGGTTTCCGGCTCTGTTAAGGAGTAATACAAACATTAACCGCTCCCCAAGGGGAGCGGTTTTGTGTTATCGGTAAAAAGTAAACGCGACATTTACGCCGCGTTGTTTTCTATATTTGTGGAAAATCCTCGCCGCCCCAATGTGAGCGGACGATCTTTTCAAAGCCGTCCGGTGAAAGAACAGGCTTTGATATTTTCCGTATCGTCTCTTCGGAAAGCTTGCCGTTTTGAGCAAACTCGGCGCCCGCTTTCGTCACATCGGATAAATACCCACGCTTCTGGCGCTCCGCCAAACCGTCATAGCCGAATAACTCGCCCTCGGAACAAAGAATAGACGTATAGTTCCCGTTGCCGCAGATCAAATCAAATTGATTTAACAAAGCGGGGTACATCGGTTCGGGTTTCACATATCCGCAGGTTGAAATAAGCACGAGCCTTTTTTCCAATAGACTTTTGTCGCGCAGCTCGTGGAACGAGTCTGTGCCGTTCTTGTCATCGGAGCCGAGATAGGTTTTCATCAGCGGCAAACAACGGTCGATAAACGCCTTAAACCCGCTCGGTATCCCGAAAAAATAAAGCGGGAAGCTTTCAATGATAACGTCCGAATGTTTTATTTTCTCAAAAAGCTCCAACATATCATCAACTATAACACAGCGCCCCGGGGTTTTTGTCCAGCAAGAAAAGCACCCAAGACACGGCTTGATGTTTTGTTTATAAATATGAACGGTCTCAATATCCGCTTGCGGAAAACCCGCAGCAAACGCGTTCGCGATTTTTAATGTATTCGAGCGCTCCACGCGGGGACTGCCGTTCAAGATAAGAAGTCTCATTCGTTTTCCATCTCTTCCTCCGTAAACTCAAACGGGGTACAAATACTGTAATAGTAGCGCTCACCGCAAGAGCTAATAATGCCGTCGCGGTAATATTCGCCCTCGATACGCGCGTCTTTGAGATTGTCAAAAATATCGGAGCCAATACGCTTTGTATAGGACTCACGGCGCGTCCACGCGGTGTAAAACTCGCGGTTTTTCTCGCTGAAATCCTCAAGGTGCTTGTCGTAGGGGTTGAACGGTATGGACTTACGCACGATAGGGGAGTGAAACTTCTCAAATTCCTTTTCGTTCATAAAAGCACGCGCAAGCTCCATCATTTTCTCAAAGGAGTACGGACGCTCATGCTGAACATCAACTCCGATGTTCGCGCCATCGCCTATAGCCACCACACACATTGCGCAGCCCTCGCTATGCGAGATACTGAAGTCGAGGTCAGAGCGGTTGGTGCGCGGTCTGCCCTTTTCATCGGCAGAAATCGTAAGAGTTAAACGATCGATCTTGTGCTTCTGCAAAAGGCTGTCCAACAACAAAAAACCGCACGCCGAATCGGCAAACGCTTTTCCGCGTTTGGCAAGAATATCGTCAAAATACGCTCCGCAGTTCTCAGAATAGAACATCCGCGTGTTTTCAATTCGCGAACGAAGTCCCCCGCCCGTTACAATAGACGCCGTATAATCAATAATCATAAATCAACCTCATTATTTGCGTAATAATTGTCAATTATACACTGTCGTTCGGTTCATAGACCGTACTTTTATCTATAGCGGTAAACAGCATACTGCCTTTCGCCTTAGTCTTGCCGTCCACAGAGATAGAAGCCGAAAACTCATAAGCCGCCGCGCTCGACATCGTGCACTTCACATCGATAGTCAGCGTATCTCCGGGCACCACGGGCTTTAAGAACTTAAAATCCTTGACTTTTAAAAGCACATAGAGCTTGTCCGCGTCGCTTGCCGCGTCCTCGGGCGCTATCACAAGACTGCATAGCTGAGCCGCGCTCTCAATAAGGAGAACTCCCGGCATTATCGGAGTTTCCGGAAAATGTCCTATAAAATACGGCTCATTGACCGAAACGTTTTTAATTCCTTTTGCAGACACGTTAGGTTCCAGTTCCAAAACTTTTTCTATCATCTGGAACGGCGGGCGCTGTTTAATGCGCTTGTTTATCTCAAGCAAATTCATCATAAACTTAACCCTCCGTCGATAACGATAACTTGCCCCGTAACATAGTCGAACGCGGACGAACAAAGCGACGCCACAACGTTAGCCACGTCCTTTGCCGTGCCGAAATGCCCCTCGGGAATGGACTTGTTGTACTCCTCCAGCTTTTCGGGCGGGATTTGGTCTAACATTTCCGTTTCGATAAATCCGGGCGCAACCGCGTTTACGGTAATACCGCGCGGAGCCAGCTCTTTCGCCAAAGTTGCCGTCATAGAGTTTACCGCGCCCTTTGTCGCCGAGTAAACGCCCTGACCCTCGACCGCCAAGATAGAACTTACCGAAGAAACGTTGATTATTTTTCCGTGCTTTTTGCTCATCATTTTAAGAGCCGCTTGCTGAGCGCAGTGAAAATATCCCTTTATATTGATATCGAGCGAACGCGACAGTGACTCCTCGTTTATCATCAGAAGATAAGCGTCGTCAACCACGCCCGCGTTGTTCACTAGCACGTCAAGCTGTCCGAACTCCTTTTGTACATCGCGGAACATCTGCTGAACGGCTTTTAAATCGGCAGTGTTCGCCTTGAACGCCATTGCTTTCCGTCCAAGCTTTTCAATTTCCGCAACGGTCTCGGCGGCTTTCGCGTCGTTTGAGTTGTAGTTCACGGCGATATCGTAGCCGTCCTCCGCGAGTTTAAGGGCGCACGCCTTGCCTATTCCGCGTGAAGCGCCCGTTACTAATGCTACCATACTTTCTCCTTATCTATAGCAATCCACGAAAATAGTGCTACAGTTCAATTAAACGTTATCATACGAGGCGGGCGCTTAAAAGCACCAATGTTGCCTTAATTGTGTGGATTGCTATAAGCAAATCGCGCACCGCGCAAGCGGGGCAAAGTTTACGCCGTTTGTGCGATGCATTTGTCAAGCAACGCTTAACCGTGTTGTCTGTACGACGCTTTTCGTTAAACCTTTTTCAAAACGACTGCCGAATACTGACCGCCCACGCCGAACGCCGCCGCCAAAGCGTACTTGTATTCGCCGCTTTCAAGCTGTTTAGCTGCGTAAGCTGCTTGCTCGGCGCTTGCCGCCGAACGCGCTTCTCCGCACTCGTTCTTAACCCGAACGGTCGGAATATTGCCGAAAATGTCAGCGAAAACGCGATTTTCCAAGTCGTCGACCTCGGTTACTCCGTTTGCGAAGCCGCAAACCAAGTCAATATCCTTTGGGGTTACTCCCGCCGACTTGCAGGCATTTTCAATCGCCGTTTTAAGCGCGCTTTCCGAGCCATTGAGCTTACCGAATTCAACGGACTTATGCGCCGAAGCCCAACCGACCAATTCCGCGTATTTTTTCGCGTCTCGTTTTTCCGCGCTCTCACCGCTTTCAAGTACTATCGACACAGAGCCTTCGCCGAGCAGCTTTTTATCCATAACGCCGAGCGTTTCATAAAGATACTCGGTAACGTCCGTGTTCTCGTCTGTTCCTGTCGCTACCATAATGCTTTCGTCGCCGTTTCTTATAACGTCCGCAGCGTAACAGAGGCTCTGCAAGCCCGCCTGTATCGAGTTCGCGTTGGTGACGTTGTAGCCTTTTATTCCCGCGAAAATGCTGAAATAGCCGCCCGCCGCGTTGTAGACCGTGTTCGGGAACGCGAACGCCGAGCCTGCCGCCGTGCCGTTTTCGCAGACGTTTTTCTGGAAGTTATAGACCTCCGTAAGCGGACCGTCCGCAGTGCCCACAACGATACCGATTTTGTCCGCGTTGTCGTCTGTAATTGTGATGTCTGCGTTTTTAAGCGCCTTCATACCGCTTAAAAGCTGAAGCTGTGAAAATCTGTCCAGCTTACGGTAAAACGCCATTTTAATGCCGTATTCCTTGTAATTATCGGAAGAAATTTCCACGCGCGGCTTACCTATCAATTCGCCGATACCCGTAACGAAAATACGCTCTTTATTCGCGCGGTCGGGGATATCGTGCGGCTTTTTCGCGAAAACGATAGACGCGTTGTTGCCGCCGAACGCAAACGAGTTGCTTGCGGCGTACTCAATATCCTTAACACGCTTGGTGTTTGGAACAAAGTCGATATTGCCCGCCTTTTCCTTAAGAGTCTCGAGGTTTTCCTCCGTATAGCCGATAGTCGGCGGCACAATGCCGTCGCACACCGCTTTTACGGTGAATACCGCCTCGATAGAGCCTGCCGCGCCAAGGCAATGCCCCGTCATAGACTTTGTGGAGCTTACAGAAAGGTGGTCATTGTCGTCGAATATCGTGTGCAAAGACAAAAACTCCGCTTCATCGTTTTTCGCCGTGCCCGTACCGTGCGCGTTAATATAGTCGATGTCGTTGACGGTAAGTCCGCTGTTCTTTATCGCGCGGTTTATGGCTAACATCTGCCCGTTGCCTTCGGGGTCGGGAGCGGTAATGTGATGAGCGTCCGAAGAAACGCCGCTTCCAAGCACCTCGCAATATATTCTCGCGCCGCGCGCTTTGGCGTGCTCGTAGTCCTCAATTATCAGAATTCCAGCGCCCTCGCCGAGAGTAATTCCGTTTGAGAGATTGAACGGCGAACAAGCGTTCGCGCTTAACGCGTGAAGTCCGTGAAATCCCGCGAACGCCAACGATGAAAAGCTGTCCGAACCGCCCGCGACAAACGCGTCCGCTTTGCCCGAACGTATCAAATCCGCCGCATAGCTTAGCGAGATAGTACCTGCCGCGCACGCGTTTACGATGTTCGCCGTGGTGCCGTTCAGTCCGAAATGATACGCCACGTTATTTGCGAGAGCCGCCGCGGGCATTTTCAGAACGTCGGTGTTTTTTACCTCGCCGCCGTTCTTTTTCGCAGTGTAATATTTGTCGATGCTTACCGCGCCGCCCACGCAGTTTCCGATTATAACGCCTATTCTGTCGGAATTTTCCTCGGTCACTTCATAGCCGCTGTCTTTAAGCGCTTCTCCCGCCGCTTTTATGCAAAGCAGTGAAGAGCGGTCGTAGTCCTCGCCTGACAGCTTTTCATTCGGCGAATCAACTTCCGCGCCAAGGTTCGCGTAGCACCCCTCGGCGTTTACGGTTTTCACCTCTTTAATACCCGTTACTCCGTTCTGCACTGCGTTCCAGCACTCTTCCGTGTTTTCGCCCAATGCACATATAAGTCCGAGACCCGTTACAACAACACGTTTTGACATATTACTCCTTATGCTCCTCTACATATTTCGCAAGCGTCTCAATAGTCTGGAAATTCTCTCTTGCCGCGCCCGTCATCTGAACGCCGAACAGATTGTCGATTCCCGCGATTATCTCGATGGAATCTATCGAATCCAAACCGATATCGTCGCCGAAAAGCTCCGATGTATACTCCAGTTCCTCTGCGGGGATTCTCAAATTCTCCACCAGCATATCCTTGATCTTTGCACAAATTTCTTCGTGGTTCATAATACATTCTCCTTTTGATTTTCTTATATTTTACCCGTTTTTCGGGTGTTTGGACTTTTTAATTTTCACGGTTTTTACACCGCGTTTGAGTTCGTTGGGGGCGGCGCGAACGAGCCTTTTTCGGGGCACGAGTGCGTTTCAACCCGCAGGCGCGGAGCGCAAGGCTCGTGAGTGCCGCCCCTGCGTCTGCGTTACGGGAAACGAACGCGTTGAATGTCACAATCGCATTTCGGAGAGTTTACGTTCGCAGCACGCTTTCCGCGAGGGCAAACCGTTTTCGGCGACAGCCGAAAACAGGCGGCGTATGCCGCCTAAAGCCGCGTAAGCGGCGGTTTGCCCTCGTCGCGGCGGCGCAAGTGCGCTATGGTTCACAGGCGCCTTTGTTTCATCGGCACACAAACTCTCCCAATCGTTCCGGCGCTCAAAACCGTATCTTCATAGCCGTCGTGCCGTCCGAGCGTACTCTCCCACCCAAACGCTGCGACGCGCGGCGCGTTTTTTCGCGCCCCACCGCTCCTACGGAGCGCCGGGGCACTCAAAAACGCGTGGGCAGGGCACTCGAACTTGCCCGGCTTCGCCGTATATTAAAGAGAGAACGCGCATACACCCCAAAGGCAAGTTCTCGCGCCCTGCCCTTAAAGCCGGAGAGGCAATGCAAATCGTCAAGGGTTATATTGCCCGCAGTCGCCGTAGGCATCGCGAAGTTGCTTGTAAAGGGACTTGACAGCCTCTTCGGATTGAGCGATAAGCTGACGGGCATATTTCGACGGGCGCATATCCGACGGACAGCTGCTCTTGATTGGTTCGCCGACAAGAAACCGCTGCCGTTTGCCAAAGACCGCGTTGTAAGGTCCCCAAATGGCACAGGGCACTATCGGAGTTCCCGTTTTAGCGGAAAGCAGAGCCGCGCCCGGCTTGAACTCGTTGATCATTTTGTTTCGCGCAAGACCGCCCTCGGGAAAAATGAAAAGCGACTTTCCGTTTTTTACCAAGTCTTGAGCCGTCTCGTACCATGAGCCGTCCGCACCGTCGAGGTCTATCGGAATACTGCGGCAAAGAGCGATACACTTGCCGGTTCCCTTTTTTTCAAACCAACTCTTTTTGACGAGCACGTAAGGCTTGTGCCGCCACATAACCGCAGGACCGAACGCGCCGTCAAAGTGGTGAGTGTGGTTTGCAACGAACACAACGGGTTTGCCTTTGAGCCGTTTTTTCAACGTCTTGTCGGCATACATTATTTTCGGACGGAATAGGAAGTAGACGGTCCACGTCACAAGAGTTTGAAAAATTTTTCCTATCACCGACTGCCTTTTCACAGAACCGCCCCTTTACATAAACTTCGCGGAAACTTCCGCATAGTTTTATTATACCCCTATTTCACGATATTTTCAACGGACAAAAATAAACGCATTGGATAATAAGAAACAGATTGTTGCTTTTGCGTTGCGGTACTGCGTTATAATGCGAAAATTTCTGCGATTTTACTAAAAAATTGTCCAATGATCCTTATGAAAATAAGAGAATAAAGCAAGAAATGTAAACTTTTTATAAACATATATTGCTCGATTTTACTGTTACAACGAAAAAAACCTAAAAATCGCCGAAATAAATCGCAAATCACCCTTGACAATTTGTTTATTTTGTAGTAAAATAGAATTAAGCAGTGTGCAGTGAGAAACTCCGCTGTAAATTGCTATGACGTTTATGATTTTTAATTTTATAACGTTGCGGCGGAAAATAATATTATTCACTTTTTTATTTGTGCATGTGCGCTTTTTTATAGGGATACCCCAATATATAGAAAAAACACCACGAACCGCGTATAAAAAATTGTGGGCGAGGCTTTGATCGCTCAATGAAAATTTTAGAACTTGTTCTCATAGCTCGGAATGCTTGGATTGCGAAGCGGATTTTTTTGAAGAAGTCAGCGAAAAAATCCGTCGCAAAGCACGATGCTTTAAGGTGAACGCCCCAGAGCGACACGATGTCGCGCATTAAAAGGCGTTCACACGAAGACAAGCGTTGAGCGGCTATGAGAACACGTTCATATATTATTTCCGCCGAATTATTCAAGGTCGGGCCGGGATTTCTAAGCCCGAATTAAAATAAGGAGGGGAAAGCGATTATGGAATTATACATCGCATTGATCGGATGGTTTTCCGCAATGATTCTCGGCGCGGTCGTTTCGGGTTTTGTTTGCTTTAATCAAGGCATAAAGCATCGTATAAAAACCGCGGAATCGCAGTTTGAGTCGGCCGAAAAAGAATCGGCGAGAATAATCGAAGAAGCTAACGAAAAGGCCGAAGATCTGAAAAAAGCGAAGCTGGTCGAGGCAAAAGACGAGATCTACGCAATGCGTACAAAAGCGGAAAAAGAGATACAGCGCGACAAGGCTGAATCCGAAAAGGAATTGAAGGAACGCAGAAGCGAGATATCGCGTTCCGAGCGAAGGATCGCTCAAAAAGAAGAAAATCTCGATAAGAAGAACGACAAGCTCGAAAAATTGGAGGAGGGTCTACAGCAAAAGCATAAAAAGGCTGATGAAAAGATTGCGGAAGCCGAGAAGCTCAAAAGCGGACAAATGGAGATCCTTGAAAAAATCTCGGGCTTTTCACAAGATCAGGCAAAGGAACACTTGCTTCAAATGCTCGACAGCGAGTTAAATCACGAAAAGGCGCTTAAAATAAGCGCCTATGACCAGCAAATTAAGGACGAGTGCGACGAAAAGGCAAGACAGTACATCTCGCTCGCTATTGCAAGATTGGCGGCGGACACCGTTTCGGAAACGGCGGTCAGTGTTGTCGCTATTCCGAACGACGAGATGAAAGGGCGTATCATAGGACGCGAGGGACGCAATATCCGCGCTCTCGAAACGCTGACGGGCGTTGACCTCATAATCGACGACACGCCCGAGGCTATTACAGTTTCCTGCTTTGACCATGTTCGGCGCGAGATCGCGAGGATAGCTCTTGAAAAGCTGATTCAAGACGGACGTATTCACCCGGCGAGAATCGAGGAAACCGTTGAAAAGGCGCGTAAGGAGGTCGAACTGCGTATTAAGCAAGAGGGCGAACGCGCCGTAATGGAGACCAACGTAAACGGACTTAATCACGAGCTTGTTCGGCTTATCGGTCGTTTGAAATACAGAACGTCCTATCGCCAGAACGTCCTCAATCACTCCATTGAGGTAGCGCATTTGGCGGGCATTATGGCAAGTGAGCTTGGCGTTGACGCGGCTCTTGCCAGACGCGCGGGGCTTCTGCACGACATAGGAAAGGCGCTCGACCATGAGATCGAGGGATCGCACGTTCAGATAGGCGTTGACGTGTGCAAGAAATACAAGGAAAGTCCCGAGGTAATTCACGCGATAGAAGCGCACCATGGCGACGTTGAGTGCCGCACGGTCATCGCGTGCCTTGTTCAGGCGGCTGACGCTATCAGCGCGGCACGCCCCGCGGCTCGAAGCGAGAACTATGAAAACTACATTAAGCGTCTCGAGAAGCTTGAAGAGATATGCAATTCTCACAATGGCGTTGAGCGTTCGTTCGCTATCCAAGCGGGGCGCGAGGTTCGCGTTATGGTAAAGCCCGAGCAGATAAGCGACGATGATATGAAGGTGCTTGCGCGCGATATCGCCAAGCAGATCGAGGACGAGATGGAATATCCCGGACAGATCAAGGTCAATATGATACGCGAGAGCAGGGCTATCGACTACGCGAAGTAAGGTATTTCGCCAATCAAATTTCCGCACAAATCATTGTATTTGTGCGGTTTTTTATAGGCGCGGCTCTTTAAGGAGAAATTTATGCTTTGGAATCCTTGGCACGGCTGTCGAAAGTGCAGTCCGGGCTGTATAAACTGTTATGTGTACTTTTTGGACAGACTTCGTGACAAGAACGCCGCCGAGATCACCAAAAACAAGACAAGCTTTGATTTGCCGATAAAACGCGACAAACACGGAAACTATAAAATACCCGCGGGCACGGAACTCGGCACCTGCTTCACATCGGATTTTTTTATTGAGGAGGCGGACGAGTGGCGGGACGATGTGTGGAAAATGATAAAGCAGCGAGATGATGTGAACTTCCTTATTCCCACAAAGCGCATACATCGATTTGCCGAGTGTATCCCCAAGGACTGGGGCGAGGGTTATCCGAATGTGACGATTGCAGTATCGTGCGAAAATCAAGCTAAGGCAGACGAACGTTTGCCGCTGTTTCTTAATATAAAATCAACACGAAAAATCGTTTTTGTTTCGCCGATCCTGGAATATGTGGATCTATCGAGATATCTTGCAAGCGGCGAGATTGACGCGGTTTCTGTCGGCGGCGAGTCATACGCAAACGCGCGGGAATGTAATTTCGATTGGGTGAAGCGCATTTTTTCGGACTGCCAAAGGTTCAACGTTATGTTCGACTTTCATCAGACAGGCTCGAACTTTATAAAAGACGGCGTACGCTACCATATTAAACACCGCGACGAGTGTTCACAGGCGAAAAAGGGAGAAATATATCTTCACGCGAAGCTTTCCGAGAGACCTCAATAAATTTTGTGAAAAAAGAACCTGTCGACATAGCCGCTCAACGCTTGCCTGCGGCAAATTTCAAACATTTCGGGCTATGTGGACAGGTTCTAAATCACTCACGATTAGACTTTCGTTTCAGCCTTACAGAGAAAACAAAAAAATCCCAATGAACGTTTCATTGGGATTGACAGCCCGGTCACCGGGTTGGTGGCACTCCATAAAATTTTGTGTAAAAACAAATCCAATCAGGCAAAAAGTGGCTTACAAAGTAAGCATGATTTGGGATTTTCTCTTAATTGCATGGTTCCCGTGGGGAGAGACGGTATGCGCGCCGTAGGCGTGAATACCGTCTCTCCCCACGGGAAGAATATTAAGAGAGGAAATCCAATTACGCGGGGTCTGAAAAATAAACTGTGTAAACGGGAATAATCCCTAAAAATAAACCAATACTAAAATTGCAGCCAAACAGGG
>CANRFR010000029.1 GCA_947629945.1 uncultured Clostridia bacterium
CTCCCATAGGACGCTCGATTTCGCTTACCGAAAGCAGCTCGGCGGTTTTGCGGTCGGAGTATACAAGACCCTTGCAGCTTGCCATTTCGCCCACGCAATACGCCGCGCCGAATTCCTTTGCCATTGTCCTGTAAGCCCTGTCCGCGACGCTTGCCATCGGAGCCAGCGCGGCGGTTTTTTCTATTTTAACATTTCCGATCTTTATGTATTCCACAACGATTTCCTTTATTTTACAATTACCTGACCCAACAGCACCGCCAGCGTGCCAATTACAAGACTTCCCAGCGCATACAATATCCCCGTGAGCGCGTTTCCGTCGGCGAACAGCCCCTGCGTTTCAAGCGCGAATGAAGAAAATGTCGTAAACCCGCCGCAAACTCCCGCTTTCAGGAACAGCATAAGCGTGTCATTGCCGACCTTTTTTGTTATCAGCGCCGAAATAATACCGATTGCGAAGCATCCGACAATGTTTATCGCGAAAGTCTTTACGGGAAATCCCGATTTTGTCTCTATGGGTATAAGCCCCGCGAGATACCTCAAAGCCGCGCCGACAAATCCGCCCGCCCCGACCGTCAATACGTTAAGCATTTTTCATCACCCGATATATTATAGCACGTTTTTTTTTATTTTTCAAGGGGAGAGTTGTATTTTTTGGTAATTTGTGATACAATATATACAACGTTCTTTCTGCTGACAGCGGAGAAAACGGGATAAAAAATTCTATTGGGTGGAAAAATGAAAGTTTTGTATAAAAACACTGTGGGAAAAAGCCCCCGCGTCTATCTTATCGACGAGATACGCGGCTTCGCGATAATCTGTATGGTGATATACCACGCGCTTTACGAGCTGAATTACGAATTCGGCGTGGAAATACCCGTGTTTTTTGACGGATGGTTCGGCGTTATCCGCGACTTTTTCGCGGGAACGTTCGTATTTATTTCGGGAATAATGTGCCGATATTCTCACGACAATGTTCGGCGCGGCGCGGAGTGTTTCTTTCTGGGAATGCTCATAACGTTCACGGTGCCGTTCTTCTCGACGAATGAGATAAGCTTCGGCGTGCTTCATATGCTCGGGGTCTCGATGATGCTCTACGGGCTGTTCGGCAGGCTTATCGAAAAAATACCGCCGACCGTCGGGCTTGTCCTGAGCGCTCTGCTTGCCGCGTTCACTTGGAACGCCGCGCGGGGGTACGTTGGATTTGGCGCGTTTAAACTGACGTTTCCCAAAACGACGCGGAACGTCGGGGTGCTTTTTCCGTTGGGAATAATTTCCAAAAATTACAGCTCTGCGGACTATTTTCCTATGATGCCGTGGTTTTTCGTGTTTCTCGCGGGCGGCTTCTGCGGGTTTTGGTTCAAAAACCAATCCGTGCCGAAAGCGTTTTATAAGCCGCATTGCAAGCCGCTCGGCGCGGTCGGGCGCGTGACCGTTTGGATTTATATGCTGCATATGCCGATAATTTTCGCTCTTTTTACGCTTATCTTTCGCTGATTTTTCGGTGAGATTTCACATAACGCTTTTTTTGGAATAAATTCACCGCAATAACGCAGAATTCCAAATAAAACGGTATTATTTTAGGGGTTGCAAAATTTTTTAAAATGATGTATAATAATGAGAGCATTGAAATTATTGACGTAAGATGTTTTGAGATAGAGAAAGGAATTCAACGATGGCAAACACAAAAACACTTCCCGCAATAGCTTTAAGAGGGCTGGTCGTTTTCCCGTCTATGGTGCTGCACTTCGACGTGGGTCGCGAGCGCTCGGTGAACGCGCTGAAAGCCGCCGCCAAAAAGGACGGCGAAATATTCCTGGTGGCGCAAAAAGACGCCGCGGAGACCTCTCCCACGTCCGACGACATCTACACGGTGGGCACGGTCGGAGTAATAAAGCAGCTTCTCACCACTCCCGACGGCAGCACAAGAGTGCTTGTCGAGGGACTTTACCGCGCGAAAGCTGTAAAGCTCGTTTCCGCAAGCGAATATTTGAAATACGAAGTGGCTGCGTACCCATCGCGCGGAGGGGCTTTATCGGAGAACACGCAATCCGCCGCGAAACGCGCGTTAAAGGCGTCGTTCGATGCTTACGCGCAGGTAACTCCCAAAATGCCAAAAGACCTTTACGAAAGTATTATCGCTGAAGAGGACTGTGCACGGCTGTTCGACAAAGTGGTGTTCAATATCGCTCTGAAGTCGGAGGATAAGCAAGCGCTTCTTGAAACCAACGGCACGCTGCGCCGTATAAAACGGTTAATCTCGATGATAGACGGCGAAGTTGAGATAATGATAACCGAACTTGAGATACAGGACGAGGTGCGCGAGGCTATCGACAAAAATCAGCGCGACTATTATCTGCGCGAACAAATGCGGATAATCTCGCGGCAATTGGGCGACAACGATGACCCCTTTGAGGAGGTCGAGGAATACATAGACAAGATAAAAGCCCTGAAGCTTCCCGAGGAAAGCGAGGAAAAGCTTTTAAAGGAAGCCGAAAAGCTGCGGCGTATGTCGGGTTCTTCACAGGAATCGGCTGTTTTGCGGACTTATCTCGACACGGTGCTTGCCGTGCCGTTCAACAAGCATACCAAGGATAAGCTGAATATCGAAGCGGCGGAAAAGAAGCTCGACCGCGACCACTACGGCTTGAAAAAGGTCAAAGAGCGCATTCTGGAAACACTGTCGGTGCGCGCTCTTGCGCCCAACGTCAAAGGTCAGATTATCTGCCTTTACGGACCTCCGGGAGTCGGCAAAACGTCGATAGGACATTCAATAGCGGAAGCGTTGGGGCGCAAATACGCGAGAATATCGCTGGGCGGCGTTCACGACGAAGCCGAGATACGCGGTCACCGCAAAACCTACGTCGGCGCTATGCCGGGACGTATCGTTAAGGCGTTAACGCAGGCTAAGAGTATGAACCCCGTTATACTTCTCGACGAGATAGACAAAATGGGCAGCGACTACAAGGGCGACCCGTCCTCGGCAATGCTGGAGGTGCTCGACGCGGAACAGAACAATGCGTTCGTTGACAACTATCTTGAGATACCCGTTGATTTGAGCGACGTACTGTTCATCACAACGGCGAACGACACCTCCACTATACCCGCTCCGCTGCTCGACAGAATGGAAGTAATCGAGCTTTCGAGCTACACGCGCGAGGAAAAGTTCAACATTGCGAAAAAGCACCTTGTTCCCAAACAGCTGGAGAAAAACGGCGAGAGCAGCAAGACCCTTAAAATAAACGACAAGGCGCTCTACTCCATTATCGATTTCTACACCCGCGAAGCGGGCGTGCGTAAGCTGGAGCGCAGAATTGGAGAAATATGCCGAAAGTCCGCGAAGAAAATCGTTTCGGGCGAAAAGGAAGTCAAGGTCACCGACGCTAACATTGAAGAGTTTTTAGGCGTTAAGAAATACAAGCCCGAAAATTTGGCAGCGCGTGACGAGGTAGGTCTCGTGAACGGTCTGGCATGGACGGCGGTCGGCGGCACAATGCTGCCTTTGGAGGTCTTGGTGCTTGAGGGCACGGGCAAAACGGAATTCACGGGGCAGCTCGGCGACGTTATGAAAGAAAGCGCGAAAATCGCGGTATCGCTTACTCGCTCGCTTGCCGAGAAATACAATATCGACCCGAATTTCTATAAGGATAAGGACATTCACATCCACGCGCCAGAGGGCGCCGTTCCGAAAGACGGACCGTCGGCGGGCGTTACGCTTACCACAGCGCTTGTGTCGGCGCTGTCGGGTACTCCCGTGCGCCGAGACGTGGCTATGACGGGCGAGATAACTCTGCGCGGCAAAGTTCTACCCATAGGCGGTCTTAAAGAGAAGTCCATGGCGGCTTACCGCGCGGGAATAAAGACCGTCTGCATACCTATTGACAATGTTCCCGACCTCGAGGAAATAGACGAAAAAGTGCGCGAGAACATCAAATTTGTGCCGGCGGAGGATATATCAACCGTGCTCGAAACCGCGCTGGTGCTTGAAAACTGCACAGCTTCAAAACCGCGTAAAAGCGGGATTTCGGAAAAAACTCTGCCGAAAAATCCGGAGCGTTCAAGAAAGCCGCTTATCAACGTATGATTTGGGGAGCGGTTTACGGTGACATCATAGGCTCGTACTATGAAGTTCACTGCACTAAAGACTACAGCTTCACCTTTCAAAGCGAGTCGGCATTTACGGACGATTCGGTAATGACAGCGGCAGTGTGCGCCGCGATAACCGCAAATCCCGCGCCGATAACTACATTTGGAATAAAAAAACGCGCACGCGAATACGCGGCGCAGTATAAACGGTTTTACTCGCTGTTTCCGAACGCGGGTTACGGACAAATGTTTTCAAAATGGGCAGGCTCACCCGAACCGTATATACAGCGAAGCCGCGCGAACGGCGGAGCAATGCGCGTTGCGCCTATCGGTTACGCGTACCGCGATTTGGAACAGGTTATGCTTCAGGTTAAGGCGAGTTGTTATTACACTCACCACACGCGCGAGGCTGTCAATTCGGCGAAGGCGGTCGCAGCAGCGGTTTGGCTTGCCCGAAACGGTAAATCAAAAGACGATATCAAAAAATTTATCGAGAATAGTTTTCATCTCAAACTTTCAACTCCGCTTGATAAAATACGCGCCGATTATAAGTTCGACAGCCGCGCGAGTTACTCCGTACCGCCCGCTATAAACGCTTTTTTACAGTCGGACGACTACGAAAGCGCGGTGCGGCTTGCCGTGTCGCTAGGCGGCGACGCGGACACTATGGCTTGTATCGCGGGCGGTATCGCCGAAGCGTTTTACGGAGAAATTCCGCGTCATATCGCGGAATTTTGCGCTTTACGCTTGGATAAGACGATAAAGGACGCGGTGAATTCGTTTTGCCGCAAATTCGAAACAGAGCATGACCTCTCAACTCACCCGAGTTGACTGATTAAAAGGAACGACAAACTATGAATTACAACAACGCGAAATTCAAGACCAGCTACGGCAAATTCGAGCAGATACCGCCGCCGGAGCGCACCGAGATAGCGTTTTCGGGGCGCTCGAACGTCGGGAAAAGTTCGCTTATAAACAAGATATTTAATAGGAAGAACCTCGCGCGAGTGTCGGCAACTCCCGGCAAGACCGCCACAATAAATTTCTACGAACTGGAAAACATTTACATTGTGGACTTGCCCGGCTACGGCTACGCTAAAGTGTCGAAGTCCGAAAAGGCGGCTTGGAACAAGCTGATAGGCGGGTATCTCGGCTCCGAACGCGAATTGGGACTGGTGTTTCAGCTTATCGACTTTCGGCACTCACCTACCGCCGACGACATTTCTATGGTGAATTATCTGATAGACGACGAATTTCCGTTCGTTATCGTGCTGACTAAAGCCGACAAGCTCTCGAAAAAGCAGAGAGAAGAACGCCGCGCGGCTCTAAAAACGGAACTGCCGTGCGCCGAGGATATCACTATAATTGAGTTTTCCGCCGAAACGGGCGAGGGAGTTGAGGAAATCCGCTCGATAATCGAGGAAATAGCCGATGACTAAACGGTTTTAAACCAAACATCGAATGCGTAAACATAAACGGATACAATAAAAAACCACAAATAAGGGTCGGAAAGTATCGTTACGGCGCGTTCGCCGCCCGACGTGTACTCGTCCCATATCTTCAGGATAAGTATAAGCAACTCGAAGACGAAAAACACGAATTGAAGCGTGAATTGCAGCAAGGAGCCGTCTCCCGATAGAGTGCCTATAACAAAGTTGCTCTGACAAAAGTGTTGGACGAAGTTCGCTGTCAGCCAAACGACGGGTATGAGAATGATTCGCTTGACAAAGTAGCGTTCGGTATGAACGTGCCCGAAAAGCGTCATCAATATCGGCAAAACTCCGCCGAGCAACATAAGCATAAGCGAGAAGATGAACGTGTCGTCAATACCGTTGAAGCCGCTGTCATTCATAATATGTCCAAGCTGCGCCGCCGCGCCGATACCGAACGTAAACGCGGGCACGGCAAGCGATCTCGCAAGCTCGGAGGTCGTGAAGTATTTCATAGCAAAAACTCCTTTCGCGTTATATTTAAGTGTTAAACAACGGCGAGGTCTGCGAGATCGCTTAACGTATTGTAAATATTGTTCGCGAAAAGCCAATAAATCGGGTCGGAGAGCAGCATAACGGCGCGCTCTCCGCCTGTCGTTTCGTCGTCCTGAATTTTCAGAAGTTCGAACACGATCTTCGCGCCGAGGAACACGATCATGATTATAAAGCTCAAAACCGTAACGGATATCTGAAGAATGACATACTGCATTATTACGAAGCAGACGACGATTTCTATTGCGCGTTTGAGAAAGTAACGCTCGGTGCGGATATCGCCGAACACCGTCATCAGCGCGGGAAGAACGCCGCCAAACAGCAGCATGACAAGCGGAAAGAAAAAGTTGTAATCGAACCTCTCAAAGTTCTGCGTAACGTAACCGAGCAAAGCGACAGTTCCGTAAAAAAACGTGAACGCGGGTAAGGCAAGCGATCTCACAAGCTCTGAAGTCGTAAAGTGTTTCATAGCCCTGCTCCTTATCTGTATCATTCAAAGTAGTACAGTTGCATTATAGCACAGCTAACTATATTTGTCAAGCGGATTTTAAAAAAACTCCCCGCAAATGGTACGGTAAACTTATGCGAAACAAAAAAGAAAAAAATTTAAAAACCCCTTGACAAATGAGTTTTAACGTGGTATAATAATTATGCTGTTCTAAAGACAGCAGGTGACTTTATGTCGTAATGCGGAAACGCGCCTGCCGAGGAATGGATAGATAAATTAATCTATTCTGCCTTTCTGTCTTTGTATGGAAAGGCTTTTTGTTTTGGGCAGCAAATTCTTATGAAGGAGGAAAAAAGTATGCCCAGTGAGTCTATACTTGCTAAAAAGCAGCAATTCGTTGCCGATCTTGCCGAGAAGCTGAAAAACGCGGCGGGCGGCGTGCTTGTGGACTACAAGGGAATTACCGTTGAGGACGACACAAAGCTTCGTAAGGAGCTGCGTGAAGCAGGCGTTGATTACTTCGTAGTTAAAAACAAGCTGCTGAAGCGCGCTTGCGATATCGCGGGTCTTGAGGGACTTGACGATGTTCTTACGGGAACAACCGCTATTGCGCTCTCTGCGGAGGATATTATCTCCGCTCCGAAAATTCTGAACGAGAAAGCAAAAAGCTCCGACGGAAAGTTCAGCATCAAAAAAGGCTTTGTCGACGGCGCGGTAATCTCTAAGGAAGAGGTCGAGAAGTACGCAAATCTGCCGAGCAAGGAAACTTTGCTCTCGCAGCTCGTATTTATGCTGCAAAGCCCCATTCAGCGTTTCGCTATCGCTATCAACGAGATTGCGAAGAAGAACGACGGCGAAGCTACCGCGTAATTTCGCTGTGCTTCGGAGCGCGGCTTAATGCCGTGCGTCAAAACGAAAATCTAACATATCTATGGAGGTAAATAAAATGGCTGATATTACTAAAATAATCGACGAAGTAAAGGAGCTTACCGTAATCGAGCTTAACGATTTGGTAAAGGCTCTTGAGGAAGAGTTCGGCGTATCCGCTGCTGCTGTTGCCGCTGCTCCCGCTGCGGGCGCAGGCGCTGCTGCAGGCGCTGCAGAGAAGACCGAGTTTGACGTAGTTCTCGAATCGTTCGGCGATTCTAAGATGAACGTTATCAAGGCTGTTAAGGAAATCTGCGGTCTTGGACTTAAGGAAGCTAAGGAGCTCGTTGAGTCCGCTCCTAAGGCTATCAAGGAAGGCGTTGCTAAGGCTGAGGCTGAGGAAATCAAGACCAAGCTCGAAGCAGCGGGCGCTAAGGTTGACCTTAAGTAATCCGGCTTAATGTTAAGTTAAATTTATCCAAGCCGCTCTTGACTGTTGTTGAGGGCGGCTTGTTATATACGGAGGTATTTTACTATGACGGAAAAGGAAAAAATGCTTAAAGGCGAACCTTACAACCCCGCCGACAAGGAACTTTCCGATTTGAGAATATCGGCTCATAAACTCTCACAGGAATACAACCTGACATACGAAACCGAGACCGAAAAACGCGGCGAGATACTGAACAAGCTGCTGCCGAACCGCGGCAAGAACTGCTTTTTGCAAAGCCCGATACAGTTCGATTACGGCGTGTTTACGACCGTCGGCGATAATTTTTACGCGAACTTTAACCTTGTCGTGCTCGATACCTGCCCGATAGTTATCGGCGACAACGTTTTCTGCGGACCTAATGTGACTTTGGCGACCGCGCTTCATTTTCTCGACCCCGCCGAGCGCCGCACACAATTCGCCGCCGACGGCTCGCCGTTCGATATTGAATTCGGAAAACCCATCACTATCGGAAACGACTGCTGGATAGCAAGCAACGTTGTCATCTGCGGCGGCGTGACGATAGGCGACAACTGCGTTATCGGCGCGGGGAGCGTGGTCACACGGGACATTCCCCCGAACAGTCTTGCCGCGGGCAATCCTTGCAGAGTGATACGGAAAATCGACGTAAAGAACAAAATTTAAGGAGAAAATTATGCAACACAAATGCAAAGTAACGGTTAAGGAGATAGAATGATACGCTATGCTGTTTGCGACGACATTAACGCACTTTCGGAGCTCGACAGGCACGTCTCAGAAAAGGAACTTTTAAACGCCATAAATTTGCGGAGGGTGATACTCTCTGCCGAAAACGGCAAAATTATAGGGTGGCTGCGGTACGGGCTGTTTTGGGATAACACTCCGTTTATGAATATGTTGTTCGTTATCGACGGCGAACGCGGCAAGGGGCGCGGCTCGGCACTTTGCGATTTTTGGGAAAACGAAATGCGTTCGCTTGGCTATCAAATAATTCTCACGTCCACTCAATCGGACGAGCGCGGGCAGTTCTTCTACCGCAAGCGCGGATATCGCGACTGCGGCTCGCTTATTCTGCCCGATGAAGTCACGGAAATTATTATGTATAAAAATTTGGAGGTTTAAGATGATATATTTCAGCGAAAACGAGGTGCTTATCCGCGACCTTGAACGCAACGACGTTGACATTTTCGTCGCGGAAGAAAACGTCCAAGGCTGGAACAGCACTCCCGAAAAACTCCTTAACCGCTTAAAGGACTCGTCGAAAAAGCGTTCCGCAGCACTTGCCGCCTTGTTCAAAGGAGAACTTGCGGGATATGTCAGCGTTTATTTCGACAGCAAATATGGCGCGTTTAGCGGCAAGGGCATTCCGGAGATCGTTGACTTTTCGGTATTAGAAAAATTCAGACGGCGCGGCATAGGTTCGCGACTGATGGACACGGCGGAAAGTATCGCGGGTGACTATGCCGATACCGTGTGCCTCGGTGTGGGTCTGCACAGCGGCTACGGTGCGGCGCAGCGAATGTACGTCAAGCGCGGCTACATTCCCGACGGATCGGGCGTGTGGTTCAACGACAAAGTGTGCGAGCAAAACGCCGAATGTATCAATAATGACGATCTGGTGCTGTACTTTTCAAAAAACTTCTCTGAAAGGAAAACACAATGAAACACAAAATCCACGCAATAATACTGACGCTGCTCTGCATAACAACGCTGTTTGGCTGTCAAAAAAACAACCCAAGCTCTCAAAATACGGCGTTAACCGGTGAACCGCCCGCCGACAACTCGATAGAAAACACCGCGCTGCCGATATATAACGCGCAAAACGAGGAGATAGGCAGCATAGAAACCTATACTCCCCCGCTGCTTGTGAATAACGGCATACTGTACGCCAAAGGTCTCGAAGAACATTGGATATCAAACTATGATGCAGTGGAAAAATTGGAGTATCGGCTATACAACACGGCAACGAAAGAGGAGCATATTCTCGGAACGATAGACGACCTGTCGTATGACGCGTCTTATGAAACGACGACCGTCGGCGACCACCTTTATATGAGCGTTTCAACGGGCAGCAAAAGCAGTGAAAACAGAAAACAAAAGATATACGACGTAGACCTTAAAAATTACGGTATGTCGCCGATAATCGAGGTCGAGAGCGGACTGCCCTACAATTCGTTCACGATAGCCGACAATACATTATATCTCGCGGAGTTGCTGGAAAACGGCGCAACGGATATCATAAAATACGATTTGACCGAGCGCAATGAAACGCCCGTTGTTCACGCCTATGACGAACAGAGCTTTTTCACAAAGGATTCGATACGCCATATCTCCGCCGACGGCGACCATATCTATATGATACGACTGCACAAGGAAGACGGCGACAACATTTCTCCCGATTCCCTTTCCCCGTTCGACGTTCCCCCCGCTATGGACGGAACGGGCGCGACAACAAATTCCGATACCGACAGGCACTCTCTGTATATGGATACCTACGACCTCGACCTCAAACCGCTGAAAACGACAAATATCGGCGAGATCTGTAATTTATACGAGCAAGACGAGTTAAGTAACGAAAACGAACGTAGACAGTGGGTATCGGACTTTTTCGTGAGAGACGCTTATATGGTCTATCATAATTTCAGTTCGACGACGTTTCTCGGCACGGCGGACGACGATAAAATAAACCGACTTATGGAAACGGATAACGATTTTAACTGCGTTACGGACACCGCGCGGCGCGGCGACGACCTGTTTCTCCGCGCCGACTGCGAATACAGCGAAAACAGACCCGAAAAACCTCAGCGCAACCGCTTTTATCTCGCCGACCCTAAAACGGGCGCGATAAAACAAGCCGAGTTTTACGCCGACGAAACAAAATACGTTTTCCGCTCCGCTTCAAGAAACGGTAACGGGAAAATATTGCTGACTATGGGATTTACTCCAAAGCTCTCCGACGACGAGCCTTTGCCCGACAGACTGTATCTGTTGGATATGAACGACCTTAAATTCACGCCATATTCGGAGACATAATTATGCGCGTTTCATTTGACTTGGACGACACGCTGTTCGTCGACCCCGAGAAGTTCAAAACGGAAAAGGCGCTCCACTTCCCTTTTCGGCTTATCTATAGGGAGCGTCTGCGGCTCGGAACGGTTTCGCTTTTTAAATATCTGGAAGAGCACGGTATTGAAGCGTGGGTGTATACGACCTCGTTCCGCTCGGAACGCTATATACGCGGACTGTTCAGGTGCTACGGAATAAAGCTCCGTGAGGTGGTAAACGGCGAGCGCCACGCCCGCGAAGTTCAACGCGATAACCCCGAGCCTATGCCGTCCAAATACCCCGCGAAATACCGCATTGATTTACATATCGACGACGATATTTCCGTAAAACAGAACGGCGATACTTACGGTTTTAAAGTATTAATAATCGGTGACGAGGACGAGCGGTGGACGGAGAAAATAATCGAGCGCATTAAAGAAATCAGCCGAAACCCGAGGTCACTTTGAGGTCTCCGGAGTGGTTTTTGCAAACAGCTCCCTCAACCCGAATGACAGCAAAAACAACGCGAACAGCTTTCGCAAAAGCCAATTGTCGACAAGCTGAGCGCCGTAAGTTCCGATAACCGCACCGAGCACGCCGCCCAGCGCGGTTTTCTTTATAAGCGCCGCGTTTATCAAGTGATTTTTAAGGTGAAAAATCAGAGATATTAACGCTATCGGCAGGAAAAACAGCAGATTAATTCCCTGCGCCGCACGCTGCTGTACATTCTCAAAAACGGTAAGCCACACCACCAACACAAAACCGCCGCCCAACCCCATTGAGGCGAGAATTCCCGTGAGGAACCCAACTATCGCGGCTACCATAACAGCATCCTCACGGCGGCTATCGTGATAATGCCGCCGAAAACGCGCTTTAAAGCGCTTGCCTTTATTTTCTTTAAAAACGCCGCGCCCGTCACCGCGCCCAGCACTCCCCACGGAATAAAGCGCCAAGCCGCCTTGAAGTCGAGAATTCCCGAAAAGCCGTAAAAAAACGCCGTGACAAGGCTTAACGTGAAAATGAACGCAACCGAAGTCGCGTGGGCTTCATTCGGTTCGGCTCCGTCTTTCTCAAAAATCGGTACGGCGAGCACTCCCCCGCCCGACCCGAAAAAACCGTTCAGAAAACCAACAAGCGTTCCTTTAAAAAAATTCCGCATAAAATCACCTCAATTGTAGTTTGCACGGCAGACGGAATAATATTGAGTTCTCCAATATTTTCCGTTTAATTGGGGATTTCATAAATTTTTTCTTGATATATCATTGACAACATAGCTAATATGTGTTACAATATAATGTAGTATAAATTATTACATTGCTTTTCTGCTTTCGACAGAAAGGCGGAGGGTATATAAAAATTATATAAAAGAGAGGAATATCTATGTTATTATCGGGTTCGGACATAATTGTCGAATGTCTTTTGGAACAAGGCGCAGATACCGTTTTCGGCTATCCGGGCGGCGCCGTCCTGAACATCTACGACAGCTTATATAAATACAGCGACAAAATTCGTCATATAATCACCGCGCACGAGCAAGGCGCTTGCCACGCGGCGGACGGCTTTGCGAGAGCTACCGGCAAGACCGGCGTTGTTATCGCAACTTCGGGTCCGGGCGCTACGAACCTTACAACAGGACTTGCAACGGCATATATGGATTCCATTCCGCTTGTGGCTATCACGGGCAACGTCTCCACGAATCTTCTGGGACTTGACAGCTTCCAGGAAGTCGATATCACGGGAGTTACCATGCCGATAACAAAGCATAACTTTATCGTCAAGGATATTGCGGAACTTGCGGACACTCTGCGCCTTGCGTTCGATATTGCGGGAAGCGGACGGAAAGGTCCCGTGCTTGTGGATATACCGAAAGACATCACCGCAGCGAAATTCGAATATGCTCCGATGAAGCCGATCGGTCAAGCACCCGCTAAAATCGACGAGGACGAGTTGAACACGGCTCTGGAGCTTATCGAACACTCGGAAAAGCCTTACATTTACGCGGGCGGCGGCGTTATCTCCGCAAATGCCGAGGGCGAACTGAAAACATTCGCCGAGCTTTGCGACGCGCCCGTGTCTTGCTCGTTGATGGGTCAAGGCGCTTACGACCAGACCGACAGACGTTACATAGGTATGTTGGGTATGCACGGCACGGTGAAAGCCGCCGCCGTCCTCAACTCCTGTGATTTATTTATTGGCGTGGGAACGCGGTTTTCGGACAGAGTTATAGGCGACCCGACCGTATTCGGCAAAAACGCAAAATTCATTCACATAGATATCGACCCCGCCGAATTCAACAAAAACGTGGATGTCGGCTGCACTGTAAAAGGCGACGTTAAAGAAGTCTTAAAAACCCTCTGTGCAAAAATAACGCGTAAAAAGTGCCCTTGGACAAACGAAGTGATCTCCAAAAATTTCGGCGAGCCTGTTCAAAAAGGCACCGACGCTCTTCCGGTAACGCCCCAAGCGGTAATCACAAAGCTGGACGAGCTTACAAACGGAAACGCCGTTATCGCTACCGAAGTAGGTCAAAACCAGATGTGGGCGGCGCAGTACTACAAATTCAAAGAGCCGCGCAGCTTCATTTCCTCAGGCGGCTTGGGAACAATGGGTTTTGGCTTGGGCGCGGCGCTCGGCGCGAAAATCGGCAGACCCGATAAAACCGTTGTCAACGTTGCGGGCGACGGCAGCTTCGCTATGAATTTGAACGAGCTTATCACTGCTTGCGCACACAATATCCCGATCATCGAAATGGTAATAAACAACAACGTTTTGGGAATGGTTCGTCAATGGCAGAGATTATTCTACAATAAGCATTTTTCACAAACTACGCTTGACGCTCGGCACATCAACTACGCAAAGCTCGGTGAAGCTTTCGGCATACAAACGTTCGTTATCGAGAAAAACGAGGATATAGAGCCTGTTTTGAAAAAGGCGCTTGAAATATCTAAATCCGCGCCTGTGATGATAGAAGTGCGCGTTGACCGCGATATTAACGTTTTGCCGATGATACCCGCCGGCAAGCCCGTTGTCGACCCGATAACCGAAATTGATTTGGAGGTGTAATTATGCACGAACAGGAATATGTATTATCCGTAAAAGTTTCAAATAATAACGGCGTACTGCCACGCGTGGGCGGACTGTTCGCGCGGCGCGGCTACAGCATAAAGAGCCTTAACGCCGCCGAAACGGAAGAACCGGACATCTCACGGCTGACAATCGTTGTAAGCGCCGATCTGCGAATTCTCGAACAGATAAAAAACCAGCTTATGAAGCTGTACGACGTTCACGAAGTGAAGATCCTTACCGACGCGGTAACGCGTGAGCACATTCTTATCCGCGCGGGAAATTCCGTTGAGGACAGACACAAGATAAGCGAGATCGCTAACCTCTACCGCGCGAAGCCCGTTGATATCGCCGCAGATTCCATTATGCTGGAGCTAACCGGAGAACCCGCTAAAATCGACAGCTTTTTGAATTTGCTCAAGCCGTTCGGCATAATTAAAATGGTACGTTCGGGCATTACCGCTTTGGAGAGAGATTGATTAGTGAAAACAAATCCGAAGAAAAGTGTTTTGTTATTTTTATTTTGCGCGTGCGCGGAGGTTAGACAACGCAGACGGCGTGTTCTGCTGGTTTTCCCTCAAACAAAGTTTTTAGAGGTTACCTTTACACAAAAAAGAAAGAAGGGCAGCTTATGAACATTCTCCACCTGAAATACGCTGTAGAAGTAGCGAAAACACAGTCAATAAGCAAGGCGGCGGATAACCTTTATATGGGACAGCCCAACCTTTCAAGAGCCATTAAGGAACTTGAGGAAAGCCTTGGGATAACGATTTTCAAGCGCACCTCGCGCGGAATTATCACCACCCCCGACGGAGACGAATTTTTGCGGCGAGCGAGAAGGATTGTCGCACAGGTTGAAGAGGTAGAAGAGATTTATCGCACGAAGCGTTCGCACAAGCAAACATTTTCGGTATGCGTTCCGAGAGCCAGCTATATTTCCGCTGCAATGGCGGAATTTTCCAAGAGCATTGACCTCTCCGAGCCGGCCGAAATATTTTATAAGGAAACCAACTCCAACGATACCATTACAAATGTGATCCGCGGCGACTATAATTTGGGGATTGTTCGCTATCAATCAACATTTGAGAAGTATTTCGTGAGTATGTTTAAAGAAAAAAAGCTTGTTTACGAGACCGTTGCCGAATTCGAGTATCTTATTCTGATGAATCGCGGCGACCCCCTCGCAGAAAAAAGCGAAATAACCATTGAGGACTTGAAAAACCGTATCCAGATAACGCACGGCGATCCATACGTTCCCACGGTACCGCTTATTGACGTGAAAAAAGCCGAGCTTTCCGAACAGATTGACAAGCGCATTTACGTGTTTGAACGCGCAGCGCAGTTTGAACTTCTGTCAAACGTCCCCAATACGTTTATGCTGGTATCTCCCGTGCCTCAAAAATTGCTTGACGATTACGGACTGATAACGCGTCCCTGTCCGCCCGACGGAAAAAAATACAAGGATGTGCTCATCTATCGTAAAGATTACAAGCTCTCGAACATCGACGATCGGTTCATAACCGATGTGTGCAATTCAAAGCGAAAATGTTTTGTTTGACTGTTTTTTGATATTCCGCACAAGTATGTCGGATATGTAAAATTTACATTTTACATATCGCGAATATTGTGTTAAAATATTAACAAGGACGGAAATATGGGGTGTATTATGTCTAAGCTTAGACTAAATTAACAAAATTTCCTCTGTTTTCGTACAATTTTAGGTAATTTGGGTGGAAAGCTCCGCAGCAAACGCTTGACAAATCAGCGAGGCGGCTTGAAAAAGCCGAATATCGCTATTCCGGAGTGAAATGCGCGGTTCAGAACGCCGAAGTGAAAACATATACTTTTATAAGGAGAAGATGACTATGAATTATGAAATCGTAGACAGCGCGGAAACCTTTGACGCCGCACTCGAAAGAGTTCGTGCGGCACAGGCGAAGTTTGGCGAGTTCACACAGGAGCAGGTTGACAAGATCTTCTTGGCAGCCGCTTCTGCCGCTAACAAAATGAGAATCCCGCTTGCCAAAATGGCTGTTGAAGAAACGGGCATGGGTATTGTTGAGGATAAGGTTATTAAGAATAACTATGCGGCGGAGCATATCTACAACGCTTACAAGAACACAAAAACTTGCGGTGTTATCGAAACGGACGAGAGTTACGGAATCACCAAGATAGCTGAGCCTATAGGCGTTGTTGGCGCGGTTATTCCTACGACTAACCCCACCTCTACCGCGATTTTCAAAACCTTGATCTGCCTTAAAACCAGAAACGGTATCATTATAAGCCCCCACCCCCGCGCTAAGAAGAGCACAATCGAAGCGGCTAAGGTAGTATACGAAGCCGCTGTTAAAGCAGGTGCTCCCGAGGGCATTATTTCGTGGATTGATGTTCCCTCGCTCGACCTCACCAATCAATTGATGAAAGAGGTTGATCTTATTCTCGCGACAGGCGGTCCCGGAATGGTTAAGTCGGCATACTCTTCGGGTACTCCCGCACTCGGCGTAGGCGCGGGCAACGCGGCGGCAATTATCGACCCGTCCGCAGATATCGTTAATGCCGTAAACTCCATTATGCACTCTAAAACGTTTGATAACGGTATGATCTGCGCTACCGAGCAGACCGTTATCGCGGACAAGAAAATCTACAACGACGTTAAGAAAGAGTTCACAAAACGCGGCGCTTACTTCCTTAATCCCAAAGAAGCACAGATGATACGCAACACTATGTTGATTAACGGCGCGCTGAACGCTAAGATCGTTGGTCAGCGTCCTGTTACGATTGCCAAAATGGCAGGATTTGAGGTTCCCGACGATACAAAGGTACTTATCGGCGAGGCTACAAGCACCGACACCGAGGAGGCTTTCGGTCACGAGAAACTCACCACTATTCTCGGTATGTACAAGTCCGAGGACTTTAACAATGCTATCGACATTGCCGATAAACTGCTTCGCAACAACGGCGGCTTGGGTCATACTTCTGTTTTGTGGATCAATCCGGGCGAGAGAGAAAAGCTTCTCACTTGGGCGCACAGAATGAAGACCTGTCGTCTTATCGTTAATACTCCGTCATCGCTCGGCGGTATCGGCGACCTTTACAACTTCAAATTTGCTCCTTCGCTTACGTTGGGCTGCGGCTCTTGGGGCGGCAACTCCGTTTCCGAGAACGTTGGAGTTAAGCACCTTTTAAATATCAAGACCGTTGCCGAGAGGAGAGAGAATATGCTTTGGTTCAGAGCGCCCGAAAAGGTTTACATCAAGAAAGGCTGCCTGCCCGTCGCTCTTAGGGAGCTTAAAGAGGTTATGGGCAAGAAACGTGCGTTTATCGTTACGGACAGCTTTATGTTCAAGAGCGGCTTCACTCACGTTATCACCGACAGACTTCAGGAAATGGGCATTACGTTCACGATTTTCTCCGATGTTGAACCCGATCCTTCCTTGAAGTCCGCACAGCTCGGCGCGGAAGCTATGAGAAAATTCGAGCCGGACGTTATTATCGCAATGGGCGGCGGCTCCGCAATGGACGCAGGTAAGATTATGTGGGTTCTTTACGAGCACCCCGAGGCCGACTTCCAGGATATGGCAATGCGCTTTATCGATATCCGCAAGAGAGTTTACACGTTCCCGAAGATGGGCGAAAAGGCTTACTTTATTGCAGTTCCTACCTCCGCTGGTACGGGTTCCGAAGTAACTCCGTTCGCGGTTATCACCGATCAGGATACCAACGTTAAGTACCCGCTTGCCGACTACCAGCTTATGCCGAATATGGCTATCGTAGACCCCGACGTTATGAAGACCGGTCCTAAGGGCTTGACCTCCGCTTCCGGTATCGACGCGGTAACGCACGACCTCGAAGCGCTTGCTTCCGTTATGGCTACCGACTACACCGACGGTCTGGCTAAGCAGTCGCTTAAAGTCATTTTTGAATATCTGCCGAGAGCTTACGATTCCGCTCCCTCGAGAGACGACGCAGGTCACACCGACGACGAGGCTCGCGAGAAGATGGCGAACGCGGCTACAATGGCGGGTATGGCGTTCGCAAACGCATTCCTCGGCGTGTGCCACTCTATGGCTCACAAGCTCGGCGCGTTCCATCACATTCCTCACGGTATCGCGAACGCTCTGCTTATCGACGAGGTAGTTCGCTTCAACTCCGCGGAGAAGCCCCCGAAGATGGGTACGTTCTCGCAGTATCAGTATCCCAAAACTCTGCGTAAGTACGCTGAAGTTGCCGAAGAATTGGGCTGCAAGGGCAAGACCGATGAGGAAAAGGTTGAAGCTATGATAGCTAAGATCGATGACCTTAAAAAGACGATCGGCATTAAGAACAGCATTAAAGAATACGGCGTTGACGAGAAGTACTTCTTCGACACTCTCGACGATATGTGCGAGAAAGCGTTCGACGACCAGTGCACGGGCGCAAACCCGAGATATCCGCTTATCAGCGAGATCAAGGAAATGTATACCAACGCATATTACGGCAAGACCACGAGCTTACTCAAAAAGTAAACGTGTATTTTATAAAATTTAGGAGGAAAATGCTATGTCCGATAGAATTATTGCCGTTCGTACACGTAAAACGATTTATCACGAGGGTGATACCGCCGTTAAAGTTTTCGACGCCGACTACGCAAAGTACGACGTATTGAACGAGGCGCTCAATCAAGCGCGCGTTGAGAATATCGGTATCAACGTACCCAAGGTACTCGAAGTAAAAACCATCGAGGGAAAGTGGGCTATCGTTTTTGAGTATATTGAGGGCAAGTCCTTAGAGCAGCTTATGAAAGAAAACCCTACAAAACTCGACGAGTATCTTGAAATGTTCGTTGATTTGCAGATGAAGATTCATTCCTGCACCTGCCCAATGTTGAACAAGCTTAAAGACAAGATGAACAGAAAGATCACGGAAGCAGATCTCGACGCTACTACGCGCTACGAACTTCACACCCGTCTTGAGTCTATGCCCAAGCACAACAAGGTGTGCCACGGCGACTTCAACCCCTCGAACATCATCATCAAGGATGACGGCACTCCGTTTATCCTTGACTGGAGCCACGTTACACAAGGCAACGCTTCCGCAGACGTTGCGAGAACATACTTACTGTTCAAGCTACAGGGCGAACTTGATTTGGCTGATAAGTACCTCGACCTATTCTGCCGGAAGAGCGACACCGCAAAGCAGTATATCCAGCAGTGGATGCCAATCGTTGCGGCTTCGCAGTCCGTAAAGGGCAAAAAGGAAGAACGCGAGTTCTTGCTTGACTGGGTCAACGTTGTTGAATACGACTGATAAGGAGGAACATTTAATGAAGGTTACCGTTTGCATCGGAAGTTCTTGCCACCTTAAAGGCTCACGCCGAGTTGTTGAGGGTTTGCAGTATCTCATCGGCGAAAACAACCTGAAAGATAAAGTGGAACTTGGCGGCACGTTTTGTATGAACAACTGCCAAAACGGAGTGTGCGTCACCGTTGACGACAAGAGTTTCTCCGTTTCTCCCGATACCGTCGAGGATTTCTTTAAGACCGAGATCCTCGCAAAGGTTTGATTTGAATTTTAATTAACATCTGTGTTTCCCGCTGCAAGTCCTTGTAGCGGGAAATTCGGAATAAGGCAAACACAAAATTATCCTTGGTTCCATGCCCGCCAACGGGTATGGAATCGAAAACTTCACATTTTTAGAGTTATTTACATAAGGAGTTTTGGTTATGGCAGAATTTTTGAAGCTAAAAAAATCAAATTGCAAAAACTGTTATAAGTGTATCAGACACTGCCCCGTTAAATCTATCAGATTTTCGGGAAATCAAGCAAACATTATCGCGGACGAGTGTATTCTTTGCGGTCAATGCTTTGTAGTTTGCCCGCAGGACGCTAAAGAAATCGCCGATTCCACGGAGCGCGTGAAGTACTTCATCGAATCGGGCGAAAAGGTCTACGCGTCGCTTGCTCCCTCGTTTGTGGCAAACTATGACGGCGTTGGCATTGAATCCATCACTTCAGCTCTAAAAAAATTGGGCTTCGCGGGAGCAGAGGAAACGGCGGTCGGAGCTACGATCGTCAAAACCGAATATGAACGTCTTGTACGCGAAGACAAACGTGACATTATTATTTCGTCGTGCTGCAATTCGGTAAATCTCCTTATTCAAAAGCACTACCCCGAGGCGCTTCCCTATCTTGCCGACGTGCTGTCCCCTATGCAGGCTCACTGCCAAGATCTCAAAAAACGTTATCCGGGATGCAAAACCGTGTTCATCGGTCCGTGCGTTTCAAAAAAAGAAGAGGCTGCGCGCTATGCCGACTATACAGACGATGTTCTGACATTCGAAGAGTTGACGACATGGTTCAAGGAAGCGGGAATAACGCTTGAAAAGAATATGGCGCGAACGTGACCCCAATTACTCTTATCTGGTGTTTGACGGCGTAGAAAACTGCAAAGAAGCGCTCGCCGAGATACTTGAAGGTAAACTTCACAACTGCTTTATCGAGATGTCTGCGTGTCCGGGCAGCTGTGCGAACGGTCCCGTAATGGAAAAATACAAGAAATCACCCGTTTCGGCGGCAATGGCGATAAACAAATACGCGGGAAAAGAAGATTTTGTCGTTTCTCAGCCCGATAAACAGGAACTGCATAAAAATATGCAGATTATCCCCACCAAAGCGGCAATTCCCGACGAGGAAGAAATCACGAAAATACTGCACAGAATGGGCAAAACTCGTCCCGAACAGGAGCTGAACTGCGGCTCATGCGGCTATAACACCTGCCGCGAAAAAGCTATCGCGATCTATCAGGGCAAAGCGGATATCTCAATGTGTCTGCCGTTCTTGAAAGATAAGGCGGAAAGTTTCTCCGACACCATCATCTCCAATACGCCGAACGCCATTATCGCGCTGAATGAGAACCTCGAGATACAGCAGATAAACAAGGCTGCACTGAAGCTTATGAACATCGGCAGAGCGTCGGACGTTATGGGTGAACAGGTCATTCGTATACTGGACCCGGGTGTGTTTATGGAGGTTATGGAAACAGGCAGAGCCGTCCACGATGAGCGCTGCTACCTCACGGAGTATGACAAGTATGTGGAGCAAACGGTGCTTTACGACCGCGAATACCACGTTATCATCTGCCTTATGCGCGACGTTACCAACGAGGAAAAGGCAAAGGAACACAAGGAGGACGTAAGCCGCACCACCGCGGATATCGCCGACAAGGTCGTTGAAAATCAAATGCGTATCGTTCAGGAGATAGCGTCCTTACTGGGCGAGACCGCCGCGGAAACCAAGGTGGCTTTGATGAAATTGAAGGAGTCGATCGCCGATGAATAATTTGTGTGCCGATATTGGCTGGAAAAGCCTTAACCACGTCGGAGAACAGCTTTGCGGAGACCATATCGAGATCATCGAAACAGGCGACGATTCCACCGTCTGCGTCCTTGCGGACGGCTTAGGAAGCGGTGTTAAAGCGTCGATACTGTCAACGCTGACTTCAAAAATCATTGCGACAATGACTTCGCAAGGAATTTCTCTGGTGGAGTGCGTGAAAACTATCGTGGCGACTTTGCCGATATGCAAGGTGCGAGAAGTCGCGTACTCGACGTTCACGATAATCCACATCATTCAGAACGAGGAAGCGGAAATCATCTGCTACGACAACCCCGACGTTATAATGTACCGAAACGGCAAGATATACGACTATCCAATGCAGGATATGAACATTGAGGGCAAGCTGATACACAAGGCACGGATAAAGCTGCGCGAGAACGACACATTCATCGCGATGAGCGATGGGTGTATACACGCGGGCGTTGGAATGAGCCTGAACTTCGGCTGGGAACGCAAGGAAATAGCCGAGTTTATGGAAACGCTCACCGACGTGGGTTTTACCGCGAAAACGCTTTCAACGGTGCTTACCGACCAATGTCTAAAGCTCTACGGCGGAAACCCCGGAGACGACACCACCGCGCTTACCGTGAGAATACGTTCACGACAGCAGATCAACCTGATGATAGGTCCGCCCTCCGACCGCAACGACTGCGACAAAATGGTCTCACTGTTTCTTTCCAAAGGCGGAAAGCGCATAGTCTGCGGCGGCACGACCTCCACTATCGTGTCGAAATACTTAAACAAGCCGATAATTCCCAATATCAACTATTTCGACCCCGAGATACCGCCAACAGCGACTATCGAGGGCATAGATTTGGTGACCGAGGGCGTTATCACGATAAACCGCGTCAACGAGTATGCGAAGGACTACCTCGCCGACAACGAAAGCTACAAACAATGGAACTACAAGCAGGACGGCGCGGCTATGATTTCGCGTATGCTGTTCGAGGAAGCAACGGACATCAACTTCTACGTCGGAAGAGCCGTGAACCCCGCTCACCAAAACCCGAATCTGCCCATAAACTTCAACATCAAAATGCAGCTTGTAAACGAGCTTAGCGAGAGCCTGAAGAAAATGGGCAAGAACATAAAAGTCAATTACTTCTGAGCGTTCCCCCGCCGCAAGCGGAGAACGACAGGAAACAACTTATTCTTTAAGGAGAAAACCAAATGCAGACCAACAACGCCATCGCGGCAAAAAAGGATTACAAGTTTGATACCAAGGTTCAGTATCTGAAATACAAGGTGCTTCGCGAGGTCGCCCGCGAGGCTTGGAACGGAACTCTTTTAGAGAACGTTCTTGATATCCCGAAGATGATCATTCCCGGCAAAACGCCTACAATGCGCTGCTGCGTTTACAAGGAACGTGCGATTTTGGGCGAGCGCGTAAAGATAGCTATGGGCGGCGACAAAAACAATCCCAACGTTATCGAGGTTATCGAAACGGCTTGCGACGAATGTCCAATGGGCGGCTATGAAGTCACCAATGCCTGCCGCGGCTGCTTAGCGCACCGCTGTGAAGACGCTTGCCGTAAGGGTGCTATCTCTTTCGACCACAACCAAAAAGCCCACATCGACAAAACAAAGTGCGTTGAGTGCGGTCTTTGCGCGAAAAACTGCCCGTACTCCGCGATAATGAATTTTAAAAGACCGTGTATGAGCGCTTGTAAAGTCAACGCAATCTCTATGAACGAGGACAAGGCGGCGAAAATTGACAACGACAAGTGCATTTCTTGCGGCGCGTGCGTTTATCAGTGCCCGTTCGGCGCCATCACCGACAAGTCGTTCATTATCAACGTTATCGATATGATACAAAAAAGCCAAAATAACGAAAAGTACAAGGTTTACGCGCTGGTAGCGCCCGCTATCGGCTCGCAGTTCTCCTACGCGAAGCTTGGACAGGTGGTTCAGGGCATTAAGGAGCTTGGATTCTTTACAGTCATCGAGGCGGCTCTCGGCGCAGACATGGTGGCTTGGATGGAAAGCAAGGAGCTTTCAGAATGCGGCGACTATCTTACATCAAGCTGCTGCCCCGCTTTTGTGGATTATATACACAAAAGCTTCCCGAATATGGCGGATCATATTTCGAGCAACCTCTCCCCTGCCGGTACCATTGCACGTTACATTAAATCCACCGACCCCGGCAGCAAGGTTATTTTCATAGGTCCGTGCACCGCTAAAAAAATGGAATTCCAGAAAGAAGAGGTTCGACCCTACATCGACAGTGTTATCACGTTTGAAGAACTTCAAGCGTTGTTCGACAGCCGTGACATCAACCTTAAAGAGCTTGACGAGGATATTCTCGACAACGCGTCCTATTTCGGACGTATTTTCGCACGCAGCGGCGGCTTGGCTGACGCGGTTAAACAGGCTCTCAAGGAGCAGAACATTGACTTTGACCTCAAGGCGGTCTCCTGCGACGGAATTGAGGCATGTAAGGTGGCACTCCTCAAAAAGGGCAAGAACCTCCTCGACGCGAACTTCATTGAAGGAATGGCGTGCGTCGGCGGCTGTATCGGCGGCGCGGGCTGTCTTACTCACGGAGAGAAGAACAAAGCCGAGGTCGACAAGTACGGCGCGGAAGCTATGGAGAAAACCATCTCCGAAGCTATCAGTATGGTGAAGCTGCCCGAACACAATCATAGCTGACATTTTAAAAGCATTTTCCCCGCTGTGAGGCGGGGAATTTTTATGGATCTGAAAAATAAACTGTGTAAACGGGAATAATCCCTAAAAATAAACCAATACTAAAATTGCAGCCAAACAGGGCAAC
>CANRFR010000030.1 GCA_947629945.1 uncultured Clostridia bacterium
TGTAAGCCGAAAGGGGTATGGTGTATTCATCGCGCTGATAGTTTAAATACCACAGCATAAATACGTTTATCACAAGCAAAACCGCCGTCAGCGTGAGAAAACTTTTTTTGCGCCATATTTTCCCGAGTTCATAAGGGATCAATTTAAACATAATCATTCCTCCCCGAAGATGTGCATATAAACGCTTTCAAGGTTTTCCTCATCATACTTTTCACAGAGTTCTTTAACGCTGCCGCTATCGGTTATTTCGCCGTTTTTCAGCAGAACGATCTCTTTAGCTATTGATTGGATATCGCTTACGACGTGGGTCGAGACGAGGATTATTTTATCTCCCGAAATATCGCGTATCTTTTCGCGTATACGAACACGCTCTTTCGGGTCGAGACCTGCGGTCGGTTCGTCGAGGACTACTATTTTCGGATCTCCGAGGATAGCCTGAGCTATCAGAATTCGCTGCTTCATACCGCCCGAATACGCGCCTATCGGCTTTTTTGCCGCGTCCGAAAGATTTACATAAGATAAAACGCGTTCGGTCTCCGCTTTAATTTCTTTTCGAGGAATGTTTTTTAAAGTAGCCATATAAGCCAAAAAACGCCGCCCCGAAAACGTGTCGTAAAGTCCTTGCTGCTGCGGCGCATAGCCCAGAAAATCTCGGTAGCGCCAACCCATTGAGTGAATTTCCGTGCCGTCGCAGAGCGTTTTTCCCCCGTCGGGTTTTAAATTCCCCGTTATGACGTTCATCATTGTGGATTTTCCCGCGCCGTTGGGTCCCAAAAGTCCGTAAATTCCCTCGGTAAATTCCAGCGAAACATTTTTCAGCGCGGTTTTTTCGCCGTATTTTTTTGTTATGTTTTTTAATTCAAGAATCATATTTATTCCACCTCATTTTTTTTCGAGCCTGTGTTCATAGGATTTGTGTGTGGATTTTCGGGCAGATTTTGTCGCTGACAAGGCAAAATTTCGCGGGCTTGCTGTCGCAAGTCAAGAAATTTTAACGCAGTCAGCGGTAAAATCTGCCGAAAAGACGCGTGCAATATCCTATGAATACATGCTCTCCGTTTTTATGACCTTGTAAATCGGGTTATTGTTTAAAAAATCCTCCATGGAGATCAGCACCCAGGATATGGTTTTACCGGTGTACTCATCACGTAGTTCTCCATAAATAACCTCGCCGTTATCCGCGAATATAACAAAAATCCCCGGAATTTTGTCAAGGTTTATCATCTCACACTGTTTCGGGTCATAAACACAGGTAAAGCTATTATCGTCTTCGTATTTATTGAGCCGAACCATTCCGCCGACCTCGCAGCCGTAAGCTCCCGCCACACAATATCCGGAACCGTCCGAAATTATCTCTGCTTCCTCGGTATCCAAATTCACAGCCGTCACCGATTCGAAGTTGTCGCTGCTTGTGACGTACAGCGTATTGTCAAGCACGTGGAAAAACAGCCGCCAGCCGTAAGGCTCCTTTGAACGGAAAATTTCCTTAATGTTTTTGTTGTTGCGGTCTAGAGTGAAAAAAGCATAGTTATATTTACCGTTTTCTGAAGATATCTCGCCGTCAAGCGCCACCTCTTCACGCGATTTTCCGCTCCCAAAAGCCATTCCGCAAAACACGAATTTGTTTTCGTAAGCGCCGGTATATTCAAGCGCAATATTGTTGTAAGGCTCTATCGGAATTCGTTCAACGATTTGTCGCGTTTCAAGGTCAAACTTTACAAGTCCCGCGTTTTTCGCGCCGCTGTAAGATATCTTTTGAAGATTCGATGTTGTTGCCTCTATAAGGCTCGGCGTTTTCATCAAAAACCAGATCGAGTTTCCGTCGCCTACAGCGCAAGCTTCTTCAAATTCGGTTATCTCTCCTTTATCGAATGTGTAGAGCTTCTCGCGTCCGGTGCCGTCGGGATTAAAGCGATAAAGCGCCGTTTCGCCTTTGTTCAAGGGCTCGTTGTCGGAATTGCCGCTGCTTCCTTCATGATAATACGGGCACGTCAGGAAATACATATATTCGCCGTATGCAAAAAGTATACCGTTCGGAGAGGGTCCGTAAAAGCGGCTTTCAATATTGAATTCCTTGCCGAAGAACGCGGTACAGTGCTCGTTATCATGCTTACAGGAGCTGTCGGGGCACACAAAGACCTCCGAGGCGCTCGCGTAATCAATATATTTCAGATACTGTCCTTCAAAGAAATAATATCCATCCCGCGTGCCGTAATTCAAATTTCCAAATCTTTTCGCAAGCTGTTTGAGCTCGCCGTTTTGTGTTTTGGGAACGATCTCGTTTACGGGCGTATTTTCAGTAACGCTCTCGGTTTGAGAAACGCTCTCCGTTATCGAAGCATTCTCCGAGACCCCCGTTGATTTTTCGCAAGCCGTTAAACCGAATATTAACGCCAAACAAGAAATAACCGAAATAAATCTTTTCACAATTAACCTCCGATCAAAGTTATGGGCTGATAATTTTTTTTGCCGCCGAACAGGTCGTCAAGCGTAATCACGGCGTATTGGTATTTTCCGTTGTGAATACTTCCGTCGGGCTGTTCTTCGCCTATGCAGTCGTAAACGATAAACGCTTTGTCGCCGCATACCGCGACAATGCTGCACTTCCAGCTCCACCAATCGCATTTTGTAAGCCCGCCGTTTAAATCGTCAAAATAAATTGCTTCGTCCGACCAATCGGGAGTTATACGTGTATAACATTTTCTGCCGCTGATTTCCCCGTCTAAGCGGTAACCCTCGGGAATGGTTACGTTCTCGCGTTCTCCCGTTTCAATATTTACTCTGAACTCCGAATAATCCGAATTTCTCAAATAAATATATCCGTCCCGGCACTCGCCGCGAGAGGTCATGTAATTTCCGCGATAAACCTCGTTTAGCGACTTGTTATCGCGATTCAGCGTAAAGTAAACGCGCTCGCACTTTTTATAAAGCTCGTCCTGCTTATCCTTTTGCTCCTGACTTAATCCGATAGTATCACCAGGTTCGGGAGCTAAAATATCGAAAAAGTCTTCGGGGCGCTTGCCGTCGGGGTACGCCGTACCGCCGAAAATGAACTTGTTTTTGTAAACTCCGCAAAACTGCGGCTTGACGTTGTCTATCTCGTCAAGCGGAATACGCTCGGTGAAGTCGCGGTCTTTTAAGCTGTACTTCATCAGCGCGCGGTTTTTCGAGGTGTTGTACATTCTGCCGTCGTCGTTTTCCGTGTAAATATACGGCGTTTTTGTGATAAACCAAAGATTATCACCATCGCCTATCACATAACTCTCCACCGCGTCGACCTCGGGAAAATCGAAAAGCTTTTCGCGACACGTGCCGTCCAAATTCATTCGGTAAAGCGAGTTTTTGCGGGTTTCTACGACCGCGGGAGGCAGGTCGGGATTTTCGTACCTGTATTCAAAGCTGTTTTCTTGGTCGAAATCTATACACAACATATAAAGATAATTTCTGTAAACGAACAGCTTCGGCGAGTATTCGTCTTTTGAGAGCCACGCCGTGCATTTTTCGTTGTCGTGCTTACAGGAGCTGTCCGCGCAGAGCACTACCTCTTGGTGCGTGGCGAAGTCAATGTATGTCAAGTGACTTTGCTTATCAATAATTTCCGAGCTTAGCGTGTAAAGTCCGTCATTCGTGGCGGCGTATTTGGTGTAAACAGACCACTCGCCGCTGTAGATCTCCTTTAAATCGCCGCTTTGCGTTACCTCGTGATCGTTGCTCTCGGAGATGTTTCCTTCGTTGGTTGACGTTTGCTGTTCCGCATTTGATATCGTCATACTTTCCAATGAAAGGTTTTCTCCGTCTGTTGACGTTAGATGTTCCTTTTTTGATACGGTTGAACTCTCCGATATAGAAATTCTTTCGGAACTTTTTGCAGAATTATCACAAGCCGTTAAAAGTAAAGTTAAAGCTAAGAGTATTGAAGTTGTTTTTTTCATGGTTTGTCCTCCAACCGTTTGATAGGCACTATGTTTTCTCTTCCGTTTTGTAAGTCATCTATCGGTATCAGTACATAGGCGTCGTGAGGGTTTTTCAGATTGCCGTCGGGCTGCTCCTCACCTGTTCTGCCCGTGTTTACAAATGCGAATTTGTCGTTCGCGAAAATGATATTGTATTGAAATTGCCACCAATCGTTTTTTATTACGCCGCCGTTTCCGTCATCGAAATAAGGCGCGGTATCCGTCTTGCCGTCGTATTTGCGTCTGTAATATTTTTTTCCGCCTATAAAGCCCGCAAAATAATAACCCTCGGGCGCGGAAACGTCACGCGTTTCACCTGTTTCAAGATCCAAAAAGAAAACGGTATCGTCCGTTTTGGAAAGATACGCCAAGACGCTGTCAATTGAAACGCTGTTGTCGACATCCGTGTATTTGGCGCGGAAAATCTCGTTTATGGATTTGTTGTCGCGGTTGAGCGTGAACAACACATATTCGCACTTGTTGTGAAACTCCGTAAACTCGTCCATATTTTTAATTTGTTCCTCCATTGTACCCTTTGGTGAGAGGATATCCAAATAATCTTCGGCGCTCTTGCCGTCCGGGTATGCCGTGCCGCTGAAAATAAATTTGTTTTTGTAAACTCCCTCAAATCGGAGCTTTACATTATTGACCTCGTCAAGCGGAATTCGCTCGGTAAAGCTGCGTTCTTTCAAGCTGTACTTCATCAACGCGCGGTTCTTTGAGGTATTGTATGTCCGTCCTTTGTCGTCTTTGTAAACATACGGTGTTTTTGTGATGAACCACAAATTGTCACCGTCGCCGACAACAAATCCTTCTACCGCGTCGCCCTCATCGAAATTAAAGAGCTTTTCGCGGTTCGTGCCGTCCAAGTTCATTCTGTAAAGCGAGTTTTTATGTGTTTCGACAGGCGTTTCAACGTCGGGCGCGGTGAAATCTGTGCCTGCCGTAAAAGTTTTTTCAATATCGCTCTCTGCATTTAAAATGTACAAATATTCCCCGTAAACAAAAAAATACTGAGATGTGGGATCGGGAAAAAACTCGTCATAAGACAGCACTGCCGTGCATTTTTCATTGTCGTGCTTGCAGGCGCTGTCCGCGCATAGCACAATCTCCTGTTCACTCTCGAAGTCTATGTAGCTTATGTGGTCAAACTCCTCGTTGACGTTCTCGTTTTTGAGATAAACGCCCTCGTCTGTGGCAGCGTATTTTTGTTGTGCGAAAAACGGCTCCTCGTTGAAAACCACTTTTAAATTACCGCTTTGCGTTATCTCCCGACTGTCGCTTTCGGCGGAAATTTTTTCTTCCTTTGAAGTATTTTCCTCCGCTTTTGACACGGCGGAGTTTTCCGTGCTTGAAATGACCTCGGTATTTTTTTCGGATGAGTTTGTTGAATTATTACATCCTGCCAAACTAATGCTTAATGACGCACAAATAATCAGTAATGCGATTTTTTTCATATTTATTCCTCCGCCATTTGAATATCATTGTAATTTGCAGCGCCGTTTCTTAAATCCTCAAGAGAGATCAAGGCAAGCTGAGGTTTGGGATTTAAAACGCCTCCGAAGGTATCCGGTTCTCCTCCTATTTCTCTGAAAATAAGCGCTTTGTCTTTCGTTGTCAGAAGAAGCTGAGTCTGTTCTTCACCGCTATTAAACAACGGAGATTCAAATATGTCCGGTTCAAGCTCGCTTTTGGCGTTTTCAAGATCGATGCGTTCGCCTGTGCCAAGATTTACCTTGTAGCCCGAATCATCGTTAAATACACGGTAGAGAAAATCGCCTTGAATTCTTTGATAGCTCTCTTCGGAATATTTAACGCGGAACGTTTCATTTATCTCTCTGTTGGAGCGGTCAAGCGCGAAATATACCGTTTCGCTGTTCTCTATGCGTTCCCATTCGGAGCTTGTAAACGGGTCGCCCGGCACTCCGATCTCATGCTTTTCATAGCCGTCCATTTTGGTGCCGCCGTCCGCGTAAGCAGTTCCGCTGAAAATGAATTTTCCGTCCGAAATACCTTCAAAGAGCGGCACAATGTTTTCGATGTCGTCAAGAGGTATTCGCTCGACAATGTTTTTCTCTGAAATATCAAATTTGATAAGGGCGCGGTTTTTGCTGTGAAGATAAAACGCGCCTGTTTTCTCGTCTTTTTCGGCGATTGGAGTTTTTGTTATGAACCACAAGTATTTATCGCCCTCGCCCACTGCGAAATTCTCAATAGTTTCTTTATCATCGGCTTGATAAATTTTCTCTCTTTCCGAACCGTCGTTATTCATTCGGTATATTGCGGAACTGCGTTTGAGAATATCGTCCGTGCCATATTCGGGGTCGCGCATACCTTCGTAAGTATCATCGTCTCGATCGACGGGAGCGCTTAACAAATACAGTTTGTCGCCGAACACAAAAATTCTGCACCCAAAGTTGTCACAGAAAAACTCGCTTTCGTTGAAGAACGCGCTGCAATGCTCGTTATCGTGCTTGCACGCGCTGTCGGAGCAAACGAAAACCTCTTGCTTTGAGGCGTAGTCGACATAAGTAAGATATGCTCCGTAAAGTTTCTTATCATTGTTTTTGCTTGGTTTCCTCAAAATATACGCGCCGTCGTCGGTACTGCAAAATGCATAGAAAAAGGGCGCCAAACTGTTGTTCTTTGTGAGAAGTAAAAGCTCTCCGATTTTCTCGGAAACGTCGTTCCCGCTGTTTTCGTTAGTCGAGGAGACAGGCTCTGAAGCGGGTAACGTTGAGCTTATCGTACTTGAAATTTCCTCGGAAATGTAGGTTGACTTTTCACATGCCGTTAAAGTAAGTGTTAAAGCTGTACAAAGAATAAATGACATAATTTTTTTCATAAAAACACTCCTTAAAATAATTTTCAAGGATATTATAAAACATAAAAGTCAAAATTCCGTCAACATAGCAGAATTATTTTTACTACCGCTCCGTTTTTGTTTTCGTAAGAGAGTTCGCCGCCGTGTTTTTGCGCTAAAATTCTGCAAATGGTAAGTCCCAGCCCCGAATGAGTGCTGTCGCTTTTGTCCGTAAGAAACGTTTTGTTTTTCGCACGGAGTATCTTCTCGGAAAAGCCCTCGCCGTCGTCGGAAACAAGCACGGTCAAGCGTTTTTCGTTAAAGGAAAAGTCAACGTTTATTTTTGATTTCGCAAAGCGCAAAGCGTTTCCCACAAGGTTTTCGATAATTCTGTAAAGCGCTTGTTTATCAAGGTTTATCAAGTGTTCGCCGACGTTGTTTTTAAGAGTAATTTTGTCTGACACTGTTCGGAAATCCTCGTAAATCTCTTCAAAAAGCTCCGCGAAATCCACGCTCTCACGGCGTATCTTCAAATCCTCAAGACGGTTGATTTCGCGGATGCTTTCGGTGTAGTGCGAAAGGCGCTCTGCCGCGTCTCCGATATTGTCGGTAAGCGACATCGCTTTTTCCTCGGACAGCCGCGCGTAATTCATCCGCAGATACTCCGCGTGACCTTTTATTATCGCGATAGGATTTCTCAGATCGTGCGCTACGGACGCTTGAAGCTGCCGACGTTCCTCCAGCATCTGCCACATTTGCTCGTTGTTTTCGGCGAGAGCTAGGCGCATTTTCTCAAAAGAGCCGCAAAGCTCGCCAAGTTCGTTATTTTCATCGTAAGAGATTTCAAAATCCAGATCTTGCTCGGAAATTCTCTCCGTGGCGTTATTCAGAAGCGAGATCGGTTTTTTCAGTTTATCGTCGTAAAACATAAACCCGCAGAGTAAAATTCCGGACAGCGACAGCAAAATCGGCAGCGCGATCATCAAAATCCCGCTGCCGTAATATACAAATTTGTTTGTCGGAGTAAGACTTTTCGGGGAATTATAAACGCGCGTTACACAAAAATCCACACCGTTTTTTGCGTAACGTTCCGCGCCGAGAGTAAACACGCGCGTTTCGTCGGCATTTTCGGCTTGGAACGGATTTATTTCATTCGGCTCTGCGGGGTCGAGCGTCACATAGCCCATATTCGGCAAGTTATCCGAAAGCGCCGCACCCTCGTCCGCCCAGTTCAGACGCATTTTGTTCGAGTTTGGCACAAGCCGCTCACGAATTGCCGTACAGCCTAAAATAACCGATACGCAAAGAACGGCGACAATTAAAAAGGTAGTCAGCACATATCCTATAAATTCGCTTCGCAGCGCGGATTTTTTTACTTTTTCCATTTGTAGCCCACCCCCCAGACCGTTTCAATAAAGTCGCTGCCCGTAACGTCCAGCAGTTTTTTGCGGATTTTTCGGATATGCTCCTTGATAACCGCCGAATCGCCCTCCGCGTCAAGCCCCCAAACCGCTTCGTAGAGCCGTTCACGTTCAAAGACCTGTCCCGCGTTGGTTATCAGGAAATCGATGATGTCAAACTCGCGCTTTGAAAACTTTATTTCTTCGCCTTTATAACCGACTGTTCGCGTAGATAAATCGACTGAAAGTCCGCCCGAATTTATATTAATCAAATTCGTCCGCGTTCGTTCGTCACGCCGTAAATGCGCCGCAATTCGCGCCGTGACCTCCGTCAGGCTGAACGGTTTTGTGATGTAGTCGTCGCCGCCGTTCATAAAGCCGTTTAACATATCCTGCTCCGAGATCCTTGCCGTGAGGAACACAATGGGACACGTGACCTCTCCGCGAATTGTGCGGCAAAATTCCAGTCCGTCGGTGTCCGGCATATTTATATCCAAAAGAATGAGGTCGGGTTTTTCCGAAAGAAGCTCAAATGCTTTACGAGCACTGTTGGCTTCAAACGGCTGATATCCGCAGTCGCGCAGATGGTCGCACAAAAGGGAAGTCAGCATTGGCTCGTCGTCCACTATTAAAATTTTGTACATATAAATCACTCCCATTTATATTATAGCACTTAATTGTCAAAATTTCGTCAAATTTCGTAATATTATTATAATAATAATTCAACGGTGTCAAGCATATTTGCCTGACACCGTTTTGCTTTTATGAAAATACCTAGCCGATTATCCTTTTATTGCCGTCAGCGCCGCTTTACGCATTTTTTTTGCCGCTTGAGTGATGTCGGTTTGCGATACAACTGCGGAAACTACCGCCGCGCCGTTTATCCCCGTTCCCTTTAATGTTCCGATAGTCTGCGGGTTTATGCCGCCAATGACCACGAACGGGATAGTTACGGCTTTTCGTATCTCCTTGACTGTATCAATAGTTACACATCGCGCGTCGGTTTTGGTGTTGGTGGGAAAGACTGCGCCTACGCCGAGATAGTCCGCGCCGTCCGCTTGCGCCTTAACGGCTTCTTCCGGTAAAGCCGCCGAAACGCCGATCAGCTTGTCCGTGCCGAGTATCCTCCGAGCCTCGGAGCAGGGAATATCGCTCTGTCCGAGATGAACTCCGTCCGCGTCCGCGGCAAGGCAAATATCTATTCTGTCGTTTATGATAAGAGGAACATTTTGCGGTTCGCAGATTTTTTTTACGCGCAAGGCAAGTTCGTAAAACTCACGCGAGGAGCATTCCTTTTCACGAAGCTGAACGACGGAAGCGCCGCCCGCTATCGCGCTCTCAACGGACTGCTCTATCGTTTCGCAGCTCATAAGCTCTCTGTCCGTCACCAGATAGAGCGTGTAGTCAATCTTGGTTTTATCAAAGTTCATTTATTTTAGCCCTTTCAGAAAAAATTTCGCCGTCCATTCGGCTTATCTCGTCGATAATACCGGTATGGAAGCTGCCCGTACCTGTTTTGCCGTGCTTTTCAAAAGACAGCTCCCCGGCGATACCCATTGAGGACACTGCGCAGACCGCCGCGGTAAACGGTTCGCAAACCGCAGCGAAGCCGCCGAGAAGTCCCGTGGTCATACAGCCTGTGCCTGTTACGCGCGACAGTTCCGAAACGCCGTTGTGTATTTCGCAGGCTCTCGAACCGTCGGAGATAACATCGACTTCGCCCGTAATCGCGGCAGTGCAGCCGTATTTTTTTGCGACCGTTTTCGCTATGGAAAGCTTGTCGCGCCGCATATCTTCGGAGGAAACGTCAACGCCTTTGGTGTTCGCAGAGGTTCCCGCAATGTAACTCATTTCAGAAACGTTCCCGCGAATGACCGACATTTTCACTTCTTTAAGAAGCCTTTCGGTCGTTTCGTTACGCAATGCGGAAGCTCCCGCTCCGACGGGGTCTAACACTACTGGGATATTTTTCACGTTGGCGGTTTTTCCCGCTTTTATCATTGATTCGATCGTCCGAGAATTCAGCGTACCGATATTTATTACCACCGCGCCCGCCATTGAAGCGATATCGGCGGCTTCCGCTTCGTCGTCCGCCATTATCGGAGACGCGCCCATTGCAAGCTCAATGTTCGCAACGTCGTTTACGGTTACATAGTTAGTAATATTATGCACAAGCGGACATTTCACGCGTATGGCTCTCCACGCCGCTTTACACTCGTTTATAATATCAGCCATTCTGAGCGCTCCTTTCTCCGAAAAACGTATCGATGATTTTAACGCGTTTAAGCGCCGTTACAATTATTGCCGCGATTACCGTTCCCACCACGCACGACACGAAGAACGGAAATACAAATCCGAAAAGCGTCGCTTCTTTGTTGCCCATAATTAAGTACGCAATAGGGTAGGACGCAATACCGCCGAGCACCGAGGTGCCGAAAAGCTCACCGATATACGCGGAGGGAAGTTTGACGGCAAGTGGTTTGTTTTTGAATATCCAATGGTACATAGCCCCCGCTAAAAACGCGCCAATCATCGAGCCGGGGAACGCCAGCGGCGAACCAAGTCCCGTGACGTTGCGTATCAGCGCGGCGCAGAATCCCGAGCCCATAGCCCACCACGGACCTAAGTACACGCTCGCAACGATGTTTACGAAGTGCTGAACGGGCGAGCATTTCGCTCCCAAAAACGGGAACGTAAACAACGAGCCTGCCACGGCAAGCGCCGTCAAAATTGCTGCCATACACAGCTTTCTGATGTTAGTTTTTTTCATAATGATACCTCTTTCCGCGCGGAGCTATATTTTCAGCCGCGCTTTTGCGTTACACACGGAGTTTCTCCAATGTGTCGGTCGATACTCAAAAGTATCCTCTCACCGCGAAACACGCGTTCCCTCGCTGAAAATATCACCGCTGCGGCGCTCCCCGCGCGGCGTGTATCATATCGGAGAAAATTCTCCGTCGGTACCTTAAATCAAGTTCTCTGCTGCCAATGTTTAAGAGTAGGCAGAAGCTCTTTTAAATAATTCCGCACTTGTTCGGGTGTTTGATTTTCGTTTGACATATTTCCGGTAATAAAGTCAAGCAGCTCGTCAAGATTTGAGTAGACGAATTTTCCGTCAACATAGCACCATTTGCAGTATTCCTCATTGAACTCGCCGCCGGGCTCTTTGCTTATTGAGCCGTCGTCGAGCGGCATACCGCAGCACTGGCAGATAAGCTTTCTTGGAGACCCCAGAAGCGTGTTTATCGAAACGTTAAACAACGCTGACAACAGTTTCAGGGTTTCCGTGTTCGGCACGGTCTCGCCCGTTTCCCAACGCGAAACGGCTTGACGGGTAACATAAATTTTCTCCGCAAGCTCCTCCTGCGACAGACCGTTTTTTGTGCGAAGTTCCAGAATAACATCTTTTGTATCCATAAAAATCACCTCAAGAATATTATACCATTACCGCTTCGTAAAAGCAAGCAACTTGCTGTTGCGTTAAATTACCGCTGATTTTGTCATAATGTCATAACTTAGAACATTTTCGTTTACCATTTTTAAAGTGTGCTGCTTGGCTTCCTTAGGGCCTGTTTCAGATAAATAGCCTTTGCGGGCAGCAACGCGACAAACTTTATCTTATTGTGTTCCGCCAAAAAGCGCTTTTGTTGAAATCAGGCGGTTCCCGTTCAAAGCTCATGACTTGAAATTAGGTGGCACGAACAGGCAGCAGATTCGTTTGATATATATAATGACCGTACCGATGGGGCGTTATGTTTATTGAAATTATAACGTTTTCGCTGTACGTTTCCAACGTTTTCTTTATTATACCATAATGTGAGCATAATGTCTACCGTTTTTTTAAAAAATTATCATGTCGGTTCTGCAAACTTTTCGTATCCGTTCTCGCTTTCCACAAGGTCAAGAGCGGTCGCTTTTGTTTCGGCGAAGTGCCTCTTTGCTCTTGATTTTCGACTTGGTTCGTCTGCTAAAAAAGCAGGCAGGGAGAAAGTTATTAAGGCAACACCAAACATTGTACACAAAAAATTAACCGCGATGTGCTTTTTCAAAGCATAGCGCGGCAATTTGCAGAAAAAGTCTATTTTCAGACTGTCGAGAAGCCTACAGATGCGCGAGCGTTTGCAAGCAACCGTCCTGAAACGGCTTGCCGTCTAGTCTTAATGGCTGCCGGATAAGCCGTTGCCAAAGCGGATGAGGGTTTATCGACAGTCTGAAGCGGGGTACTGTTTAGTTTTAGTAATCAAACGCCACTTTCCACAATGACAGCGCCCAATACACCGTCCAATAAATAATGGGGTCGGACAGTATCAGCACGGCGCGTTCGCCGCCGGTCGTCATCTCGTCCTGAACGCGCAGAATCTGATAGAAAAAAGCAGCGAGACCGATTATGATGAACAAGTAGAAGTGAATGTGCTTCAAAGAGCCGATCGTCATTGCCTTGAACGCGACGAATACCACAATGATAATCAATCCGCGCCGCTTTAGGTAGCTTCCCGTTTCTACTTTGCCTATCACGGTGATAAGAGCGGGGATAATTCCGCCAAACAGCATAGCGGAAGAATATAACAAATCCAATGGTCGGTTATTTTTGAACAATTCACCTTGAAACAAATCAACAAAAAAGTAAACCGCTCCCCAAAGGAAACAAATCGCGGGGCAGATAAACGAACAGATAAGCTGCCTTTTCGAGAAATTTGCCATCAAGATCCCCCTTTTATCGAGTGCGTTTTTCTATTTACATTTTAACATGGACGTTTTTTTCTGTCAAGATAAATTTTCAAATTTTTGACGATTACCCCTTGACATATACGAAAAAAGGTGTTATAATAATATTACTGTGTTCAGAATGGAGAAAACTAATGAAGATACTTTGTGTAGATTACGGCGACGCCCGCACCGGACTTGCGATAAGCGATCAAAGCGAGATACTTGCATCGCCGCTGGAGACGATCTATATGCATGATTTTGACCGCTGCGCCGCTTTGATAGCAGAAGCCGCTGTGAAAAACAAGGTCGGAATGATAGTAGTCGGTGAACCGATAAATATGAACAACACCCGAGGTGAGCGCAGCGAAAAATGTCGAGCGCTTGCCGATAAGCTCAGGGATGCTCTGCCGGAAATCCCCGTCAAAATGTGGGACGAGCGTTCCTCGACCGTTACTGCGATATCCTATATGAACGAAATAAACAAACGCGGAAAAAAGCGCAAAGCGGTGCTTGACCAAGCCGCCGCCGCCATTATTTTGGATTCTTATCTGGAGTATCGCAAAAACCACCCGGAGGAAAAGTAATGTACAGAGTTTCATTCACGGGTTATCGTCCCGAAAAACTTCCGTTTTTCGGCGAGGACGATCCGCTGTGCGCGGAACTTAAAAGCAGACTTTGCGTTCAAATAAAAAGCCTTATAGAAAACGGCGCGAAAATTTTTAATTCGGGAATGGCGCTTGGAGTTGATATGTGGGCTGCCGAAACGGTACTGGAACTAAAAAAGGAATATCCGCAAATAACGCTGAACGCCGTTATCCCATGCCCCGAGCAAGCCGACAGGTGGAGCGCGGAACACAAAGCCCGATATCAGAAGCTTTTAAAGCAATGCGAAAAAATCATCACTGTTGAACCGCGCTACACAAAAAGCTGTATGCAAAAGCGAAATTACGCGCTGGTGGAGCTTTGTGATGTACTGGTCGCTGTGTTCGACGGAAAAAGGGGCGGCACGATGCAAACGGTAAATTACGCGAAAACCAAGGGCAAGCGGATACTGTTTATTTCACCGATATAAAAACATCCCTGCCGAATCTGAGTCGGCAGGGATATTTTTATTTTTCCCGTGTTTCTTCGGAACCGCTTTCCTTTGAACTTGCGTTCACAAATCTGTTTTCATCGTAGGCATATTTAATGTTCTGCAAAACGTGGCTTTTTCCGCTTTTGTTTTCCCAAACAAGAACGTTGTCCAGTTTGCCCTCGCGTATTATATCAAGGAATGCGCCGACTATCTTCGCGTTGAGCTGCGTGCCGGAGATTCTGATCATCTCGTCAATTATGAATTCAGCATAAAGCTGCTTTCGGTAAGGTCGCGTGGAATTCATTGCGTCAAACGTATCCGCAACCGCGATTATCTGCGCCACCATGGGGATCTCGTCGTCCTTTTTCCCAAACGGATAGCCTGTGCCGTCAATATGCTCGTGGTGATATCCCGCACCTATCGCTAGCTCGGGGCGTATCTCTATCTCTTTCAGTATCTCGTAGCCGTTCAGCGCATGCTGACTGATTATCTCGAACTCTTCCTTAGTGAGTCTTTCCGGTTTACCGAGTATTTTGTCGGGAACGGCTATCTTTCCGATATCGTGCAGAAGCCCGATATTGTAAATATCAGTAACCTTGTACTCGTCGTAGCCCATCTTCTCGGCAATCATACCGGCATACTTCGCCACGCGGAACGAATGACCGTTTGTGTATTTATCTTTAAGGTCTATGCACTTTGCGAAAGCCTTGATTATTTGATTTACGAAAACGCGATGTTCTTCTTGCTTTTTAAGCAGACGGTGAGTTTTCACCTTACCGAGTATCAACAATATAAGCAACCCGACCGCAATCACGCAAACGCTTACCAAACCCCAGAACCAGACTTCCTCAAAAAAAGCTTTTTCCTTGACAAAAGCCAAAGTTATTGTTTTAATGTCCTCGCCTGTCATCGAATCAACAACGGAAAAATTAAACCTATAACTTCCCGATTTTAGGTTCGTATAGCGGATAGGCTGCATTTCCTGCTTCGGGAACGTAAATTTCGCGTCGTCAAATCCTTCAAGGCAATAAGACAGACGCGGGCTTGTAAGCATAAACGACGGCGCGTAGGCGTAAATGGTCAAGCGCTTACATTCGGCGGGCAGATTTACTTCATCTTGTCCCGTGAGTATTATTCGTTTGTCATCCACCTCAATATACGGAATGCTCAGTTTTATGCCGTTTGAACTGTTTTTTTGCTCATTAATGTTTATCGAAGAAACGCCCGAAACTCCCGCGATGTACAACTCCCCGTTTTCCGAAACGCAGCTGTAGGAATTGGCAGTGGCTACGCTTGGCAGACCGCATTTCAAATCGTAAAACGAATACTTTATATTATTGTCAGCTATCATATTTTCGCGGTTTATTATGTAAATACCGTTGCTGCTTAGAACCCAAATCCTGTCCAATTCATCAAAGACCATATCGAAGTTGTTGGAATACGGAAAATTGTTTATAGTGCGAATTTTCTCGTTCTCCATATAAGCAATCGAATTTCCCGTGATTATCCAATATCCGCCGCTTTCGGGGTCTTTTTTTATGCGCATAACTATCTCGGACTTAAGTCCATCCTCAAGACCAAGACGTTTTATAATTTTATCGCGGTCGGCAATCAATATTCCGCCGCCGTCGCTGCCCATATAAATGTGACCGTCGTCGCCCTCGCAAACCGTCAAAATCTCGGTGTTGCCAATACCCTCGCTTTCCGTAAGCGCTCCGATATATTTTCCATCCTTAATAAACGCCGCGCCGCCGTTTGTCGCGGCTATTACCGTTCCGTCGCCGAGTTCTTTGACCGCACGCACCTTATCCGATGTCAAGCCGTTTTGAGTATTATAGAAATCAAAACTGTCCGCTGACGGATCATAGCAAACCAATCCTTTATCGCTGTATGTGCATATCCACAGTCGGTCTTTGTTCTTATTTGACTTTATGCAGCGTATACGCACGCCGTCAAGCTCCCGCGTGAGCTTTGTGTCACGCGGCTTGCCGTCCTTACCCAAAACAATAAGTCCCGAATCCGTGCCGATATACAGTTCTTCTCCGTGAACACAGGTCGTATTTACAACGCGTTTTTCCAATTTTAACTTTTCAAATATATCCGAAAAATCCGTGCGGACTATTTTCATAACGCCTTGGCGCGAAGAAACGAACCAGATATTGCCTTCGTAATCCGTCATCATACTTTCAACGGAGTTATTCATAGGCAGGTCGGTATTTTGTTCATAAGAGCCGTCGCTGCGCAAAACGCCTATACCGTTATCCGAGCACACCCAGAATTCCCCCTCATCGGACGAATATATCGAGTTTATGTTCACATTTGGGTTTATCTCAAACGCGTCGCAGCCTTTCATTTCCTCAAAAATATTTCCTTTGTACACGTAAGATTCGTCGGTTCCCACCCAAATTACTCCGCGTTCTTCGGGATCGGGCGTAACGCAGGTCGCCGTGCCGCCACGAGCAAAGACCGAACTGTCGAACGAACTTGTTATCTTTAAGTCCTCCAAACTGAAGCAAACGCCGTCAAGGGTACAGCCGTAGATAACTCCGCCAACGGATTTTGAAAGCTGTTTCAAATATTTTCCGTCAACTGTCGGATCGTCTATCGAAGCCGCTTTGTTGTTTTCGTCAATATACAGCAAGCCCTCGGTGGTCGCAAAAACGATGCGTCCCTCGTCGTCTTGGGTTATTGAGCGCACGGACAATGATGAAAGTCCCTCCTCACGCCCGTAGAACGTATATTCGCCTTTATCGTACAGCACCAGACCGCTGTCATTCGTGCCGATCCAAAGTCTGTCGTCCTTGTCGATAAAAAGGCTAACAACGCTTGTGATGCCTGTTTGAGCGCTGAATCGTGTGAAAGTAACACCATCGTAAAACGTAAGTCCGCTGTAGCTTCCTATGAAAATATACCCATCCTCAGACTGAACTATAGCGTTTGCTTCCGAAGTCGGCAATCCGTTGGTATTATTATACAAAACTGCGGAATAATTATCATTTTGATCATAAACCGCAGCTTGTGCCGAAGTACTGTGAGAAAAATAAAAAAACGCGGCAAAAACAAAGCAAAGGAAAAATATCGTTGTTAATTTTACAGATATGAGTTTTGAAAAATAGCGGATCAAGCCAATTCACCCCCCGCAAAACAGCAAATAGAATTTAAGATATACGTGTTAAAAACATCTTCTTTAATTTATAATTATAATATTTTTCAACAGCAATGATACACCCATCGAAACCAAAATGTTTACACTATAAGTCTTTTACTCTTTCTTTAATTATACCACAAGTGCTTTATATTGTCAATAATGTTATACAAATTTTATGTCAGAGAGCCTATGCGGTATTGCCTTAAAAAGTTTGGACGCCCCGAGATGAACGAACTGCGAAAATTACCTATGTAAACTTTTAACATCTTTATACCATCTTTTAAATATTCTCGCTTAACATAGCCGTTTAAAAGACTTTCAGCCGCCGAAAACAGATAAATTCGGCGGCTGTTTTTTTGTATTTTGCGTGACAAACAACAAAATTAGCGTATATACTAAGGTTAAATTTGTTCTGAATTGCTTGTGTCGGAAAGAGAGACTAATAAATCATTTTTATATCCACAAAATGTATAGGCAACACCGCACAGAGATTGGTCTATCGGTCAGCCCCTCTGTCGCTTCACGACACCTCCCCCGCAGGGGGAGACCACGTTCGATTGCGCAGACATATTTTTCATCAGATTGTACAAAGCGAGCGCCGCAAGGCTGACGCTTTGCAAGCGAACTTTGTGCAAGATGACGGAAAATATGCAAGCAAGCGGACGGCAAAACGCGAAGCGCGGTCTTTGTGCGGTACTGCCTTAACAATAATTATAATACTTTTTTAACTATAGGGAAGTTCAAAAAAGTTATGCGGTTTATACTTTCGGGTAATAGCTCTTGATTTTTTTGCAAAAAAATACTATAATGGTATAAAGAGTGCTAAAAGGAGCGGTCAAAATGTATAATCCCCAACTTGATACATTTTTAAGAGTGGCTGACGCAGGCAGTTTCAACAAAGCCGCCGAGGAAATGTATATCACTCCAACTGCGGTGATAAAGCAAATTAATTTGCTTGAGGGAGCACTGGACGTAAAGCTGTTCGAGCGGACGCACCGAGGACTGACGCTTACAAAGGCGGGAAAGTCGCTTTACCAAGACGCGAAATACATCATCACATATTGTGAAGAATCTGTTATACGCGCCAAAAACGCCATGCAATCGGATGTGAACGTTATAAGAATAGGCACGTCTACGATGACCCCTGCGCAGCTTTTGGTAGGGTTGTGGTCAAAGATACAGGTGTATTGTCCCAACTTAAAATTCGAGCTAATTCCATTTGAAAACACGCCTGAAAACGCAAGGGAAATTCTCGGCAATCTGGGCAAAAATATCGACGTGGTGGGTGGTATTTTTGACGAAGCAATGCTGAGTCTCAGAAAATGCTCCGGTCTTGAATTATCGCGCGAACCTTTTTGCTGTGCGGTTTCAATACATCATAGGCTTGCCGTAAAGGACAAGCTTTCGGTAGAGGATCTGTACGGGGAAAATCTGCTTCTGATGAAGCGCAATTGGAGCAGCTATGTCGACAGATTGCGTGACGATATATGGAAAAATTACGACCAAATAAACATTATCGATTTCGATTTTTATAATATGAGCATTTTCAACCGCTGCGAAAACAGCGATGATATTCTTCTGGCGATTTCCGGTTGGGCAAATGTTCACCCGCTCCTGAAAGTTATTCCGGTGGATTGGGATTACAGTATTCCGTATGGACTGCTGCACTCACCAAAGCCCACACCCACAGTAAAAGAGCTTCTCATAGCGGCAAAAAAGGCACTGTGTGAATAAACTGCATTAACCTAAAGGTATAAACAGATATACTAAAAGAGACTTCCGGAGGAGGTCTTTTTTTAATATAATAAAAAAGGGGGGCGGTGATAATGAGAAAATATGTTATCGCATTGTTATTGAGCATAATATTTTGCGTGTCCGGGTGCAATTCGGATAATTCTTTAAGCGTTTCAGAAAATTCATCCAATCGGGTTGAATCTGCGAATGATAGTCGGGCGTTATCTCAACAAAGCGCTCTGACGAGTTCACAGCCAATCTCTGAAACATTTGTCACAAGTTCGACAAATTCCACAGCCGGCAATCAAAGCGCTGAAAACGAGACTGACATTTCGTCCGAAGCTGTTGCGGAGGAGGTGAGCGAACCTATGGTATCAAGCGAACCGTACACCCGCGATACGAGAATTTCCGATGTTGTAAACGATCCCGCTTTCGGGAATTACGGCAGACTTATTTTTCCTGTTGACGAGGGGTATTACAGCGGAGAAACGCTCGGCAATTTGCGGCTTACGTGGTACAACAATATCGACCCGGACAAAACCGTCGAGATAGCTAATTATATGCGTTCTCACGCGGAAGCAGGTGATGTGATCTTCTACGATATTTACAGCGATTTCGAGAAAGCCGCCGACCCTTGGAAAGAAGACACGGGGCTGTTTTTATTCAAGGGTAAACCGGGTGCAAAGTTTGCTGTGTGCAGTGCGGGCGGCGGGTTTGCGTATGTGGGAGCAATGCAGGACAGTTTTCCGCACGCGCTGGAGCTGTCGAAGCGCGGTTACAACGCGTTTGCGGTGATATACCGTCCGGGAGCGCAGACGGCATGCGAGGACTTGTTGCGAGCTATCGCGTTTATTTTCGATCACGCCGAAGAACTTGAAATCGATACTGACTGCTATTCACTTTGGGGCGGTTCGGCGGGGGCGCGAATGTCCGCGTGGGTAGGCTCTTACGGTGCGGAGGGCTTCGGCGAGCGGGAGCTTCCGCACGCGGGCGCGGTCATAATGTAGTATACCGGCTTTTCCGAGTATTCCGAAAACGATCCGCCGACCTATGTCTGCGTGGGCGACAGCGACGGTATAGCGAATTGGCGGACGATGAAAACGCGTCTCGATAATATGAGCGCACTCGGTATCGACACGGAATTTCACGTTTACGAGGGTCTGCGGCACGGCTTCGGAATTGGCACGGGTACTGTCGCCGAGGGCTGGGTCGATGACGCGGTCAAATTCTGGGAAAAGCAATTTTAAACTATAAAAAAGGAGAATTTAACATGAATAACTTTATCTATGAAAACAAGACAAAGGTCTATTTCGGCAAGGGCGGCGTGAAGGAATATCTCGGTTGTCTGCTAAAAAATTACGGCACCGTTATGCTTGCTTACGGCGGCGGATCGATAAAGAAAAACGGCGTTTATGATGAAATAATCGGAATATTACATTCCGCGGAAAAAATTGTCGTGGAATTTTCGGGAATTATGCCCAATCCGACATACGCGAAAGTTCAAGAGGGCGCGAAAATTGTCCGTGATAATAACGTCGATTTTATTCTCGCGGTAGGCGGCGGCTCGGTAATTGATTGCTGCAAGATTATTTCAGCACAGGCAAAAACCGATGAAGATATTTGGGAAAACGAGATAGTTAAAAAGAAATTCCCGACCGATTTTATTCCTATGGGCGCGGTAGTCACGGTTTCGGGAACGGGTTCGGAGATGAACGCGGGTGCGGTAATTACCAACGAAGCGGAAAAGATAAAGTGCGGACTTTTCGGAGCGCAGGCGGATTTCGCGTTCCTTGACCCGACCTACACAATGTCCGTGCCGTTTGAACAAGTGATCTCGGGAGCGTTTGACACACTCAGTCACGCAATGGAAACATACTTCGGAAAGCCGTCCGAAAATAATTTTTCGGACGATATAAACGAGGCGCTAATGCGCGGCGTTATCAAGAATATGCGCGCTTTAATAAACGACCGTGATAACTACAATGTGCGGAGCGAACTGATGTGGGCGTCGTCAATGGCGGAGAACGGTATTCTCAAAATTGGCAAAATCACCGACTTCCAAGCGCATCAAATAGAACATCAGCTTGGAGCGTATACCAACTGCAATCACGGAAAGGGTTTGGCGGTAATTCACCCGGTTTTGTACCGTCACATTTATAAAGACGGTGTGGAGAAATTTGCGCGGTTCGCTAAAAGCGTTTGGGGTATTTACGACAGAGATTCGGAAGAGGAAATGGCGCTCGCGGGAATAAACGCGCTCCGGAACTTCATTAAAGAAGTAGGTTTGCCAACTAATTTTTCACAAATGGGGATTTCCGAAAATACCGACTTTAAGGTTATCGCGGACTCTACCAATATTACGGCGGGATGCTGTAAAAAATTAACTCACGAGGAAATTCTGGATATCCTTAATGAATGTATTTAAATGAAAGAGGGATTAAATTATGAAAAAATTTGGCGCATTTTTAGCGGGTTTAGCGTTGACGTTATGCTTGACAGCCTGCAATAACAACGTACTTCAAGCAGCGGCGTTTCCGCTCCTTCGCTTATTCAGAGCAACTCTTCAACGGCATCGTCAAGTACAGGTTCAATAAACATGGCTTCGTCGGAAATGTCTTCTTCAAGCGAGGAAAGCTCCGCTTTGGAAACAAGCGCTCCTACAAAATCAAGCAGACCCGAGCAAAGCAATTCAGAGACGACACCGGAGTCTGCCGCTCCCGTTCAAAGCGAACCCGAATCACAGTCCGAGCCTTTGCCCGAGGACGGAAAAACGCTGGTTGTTTATTTCACATGGTCGTCCAATACTGCGGGAATGGCTGAAACTATCGCCGGTCTGACAGGCGCGGAGACCTTTGAAATAGTTCCCGTAAATCCGTATCCCGAGGAATACACGCCCTACACCGAGGTGGCTCTTGAGGAGCGCGACAATAACGCCCGTCCCGAGATAAAAAATCTTCCCGCTTCGATTTCTGAATACGACAATATTCTCATCGGCTATCCTATTTGGTGGCACACCGCGCCTATGATAATAGGAACGTTTTTGGAAAACTACGACCTGTCGGGCATTGAGGTTTATCCGTTTACACAGTCGGCGTCTATGGATAAAGAACAGTTTGAGCAGTCTATGGATTTCGTGCGCGGCTGCGCGGAAAATGCGACAGTGCATGACGGTCTGTTTGCAAGACCCTCCGATACCGCTGCCATCACAAGCTATCTTGAGCAAAACGGGCTTACAAAGTAGGTGATTATATGAAGATATTTTCTACGATTATTCTTACGGCAGCGCTGATTTGTACGGGCTGCTCTAACAACATTTCGGAAAGTAATAAGAACGATTCCGCCGACGGCAACACGCAGACCTCGTCAACTTTTTCATCAACTTCTTCGGGGAGCTCGGAGCAAAGCAGCGGAAATTCAACGAATATTTCAAACGGGGAGCAAACGCCGACCACTCCTTCGGGAATTGAGAATTCGCGCGTTCTTATTGCGTATTTTACTGTTCCCGAGGACGATGTCGATACCGTTGCGAGAGCAAGCGTGGTAGTTAAGGACGGCGAGAAATTCGGAAACACCGAGTATGTCGCAAATGTTATCCAACAGACTATAGGCGGCGACTTATTCCAAATCGAAGCGGTGCAGGAATATACTCACGATCACGACGCTCTTACCGATTTCGCCGCAGATGAAAAGGCGGATAACGCGCGTCCCGAGCTGAAAAATCACATTGACGATATTTCAAAATACGACATAATAATTCTCGGATATCCGAATTGGTGGGCGGATTTGCCCATGCCCGTGTATACTTTTTTGGAGGAATACGACCTCGGAGCAAAAACGATAATCCCATTTGTGACGCACGGTGGCAGTGGTTTTTCAAACACGCGAAAAACCATTTCCGATCTTCAGCCCGGAGCGTTCGTGAGTGATAATTCGCTGAATTTGTCGCGAAATGATATTCTCGGAAACGAGGACGAAATAACGGAGTGGGCGAAAAGCCTTGATATAAACACCTCTGCCCCGCTTGCCGACTCGCCGTCAGCTAACGGAAACACGGTGCTGACAGCCGCAGCAGACGCTCACAACTCACAAACATTGTACCTTTGGGAGGATGGCAATGTTCCCGCAACGACCGAATACACCGTAAATAACGGAAATTATTTTGACGAACCCGATTTCCGTCCGTATGTGGTGACGTTTCCCGTTCCCGACGGTACGGAAATCAAAGGCGCGGCGCTTATATGTGCGGGAGGAGCGTTCCAATTTCGCAGCGACGCAAACGAGGGTACGCCGGTAGCGGAGGAATTAAGCAAGCTTGGTTATCAGAGCTTTGTCGTAAACTATCGCTTGCGCCCGTACACGCAAGAGGAAGGAGCGCTTGATTTGGCAAGAGCCGTGCGTTTTGTCCGCAAAAACGCCGACATTTACGGTATCGACGAAAAGGATATAGCGGTTATGGGATTTTCGGCGGGCGGTATTCTGGCGGGCGAAATGCTGCTGAATTTTGACGGCGCGGTAAACGAAACGACGCTCGACCA
>CANRFR010000031.1 GCA_947629945.1 uncultured Clostridia bacterium
TGCAGCCCGCCGCGCATATAAAAACCGTTTTCCGAAAGCAAACGCGCGCCCGCTTCGGAATTCAGCGCTTTAAAATTAAATGAAACAACGGGAGCGTAGTTGTCTTGATTTTGCGGGGTTATCAAATTGCAGACCGTGACCCCGTTTATCCGCGAAGCCGCTGCACAAAAGCGTTCGCAAAGAGTAAGCTCGTGATTTAAAATGACCTCGGGTTTGACGCGCTTCACATAATTTACGCCCTCGCCCAGTGCCACTACTCCCGCCGTGTTGATCGTTCCGCTTTCAAAGCGGTCGGGGGTAAAATCGGGCTGCAAAACGCTTTCTGAAGCGCTTCCCGTACCGCCCTCAATTATAGTATTCAGCGGAAATTTTCCGTCCGAAATCAGCAAGCCTGTGCCCATAGGTCCGTAAAGTCCTTTATGTCCTGCCGCGCATATAATGTTTACGCCGTCCGCAAGAGTGATGGGCAAAGTACCCGCGCCCTGTGCCGCGTCCAGAATAAAGCATATCCCATAGCTGCGGCACAGTTCCGCAAGTTCTTTTATTGGTGTACGCAAGCCGAATACATTCGAAGCCGCCGTGCAGACCAGCGCCGCAGTATTCGGACGTATTGCGTGTTCGGCGTTGCGGAGGGTTTCATCGACATTCGGCGTAGCTTCAAACATCGTGCAAGTACCTTCTGCCGCTTTCGCCGCCGCGTAGATCGGGCGAATTACCGCGTTGTGTTCCATATCGCTTGTCACGAAATGACAGCCTCGGCGCGCTATGCCTTTAATGGCGAAATTAAGCGCGTGGGTGCAGTTCAGCGTGAATATCGTGTTTTCGGGCTGAGCGCCGAAAAATTCCGCGCAGATCTCGCGGCTTTTGTAAACGGCTTCGGCGGTTTTCATTGAAAACTCGTGTCCTGAGCGTCCCGGGTTTGCGCCATAGACGCTCATTGCCGCCTGCCATTTTCGATATACCTCGCGCGGCTTGGGGTAGGTTGTCGCGGCATTATCAAGGTATATCACATTGCACTCCTATCGAATCGAGCAGAGCGCAAACCTCCGCTTTGTTCGCGTTTTTGTCGGTCACCCTCAGGGCAAAGCCGCAGCCCGCATTTCCGAAAACGCGTTCCAAAACGCAGCGTATACCGTGCTTTTGCAAAGTTCTTAACGCTTTCTGCGCTGCCGTGAAGGATTTTATATTAACAGTTATCATAACCAATCAACTCCTAAAAATTATTGACGAATATCGTCTTAGACATTATATGCGATATTTTTCTGCTTGACAATCCCGCGAAAAACCACTTGACAAAATTCCGCAACTGTGATATAATAAAATCGCGGGGTAGGTCGGTTCGCTTTGAGTATACCGTCTTACCGCGCTTTATTAACAAAAAAGTTACCTGACTTAAAGGCGGCAGCCTGAAAGAAAGGCGCGGTCACAGAAGTTTTTAGCTGTCTTGGGACAGCTTTGTTTGCCGTACCTTTCGGGGTACGGCATTTTTGGTTTAAAGGAGGTCATTTATGGAAAGACGAGTTGCGGTAATGAGCATAATAGTCGAGAAAAACGGCGCGGTGAGCCGTATGAACGAGATTTTGCACGAATACGGCGAGTACATTGTGGGAAGAATGGGAATCCCCTACCGCGAGCGAAAGATACACATTATAAGTATAGCTATCGACGCTCCGCAAGACACTATCTCGACCCTGGCGGGAAAAATCGGCTCCATTGACGGGATAACGGTCAAGACCGCTATGTCAAGCGTGAAGTTCAATGACTGAAAAAGTAAAATCGCTTATCGAAAAGCTTAACGCCGAGCATTCGCTCACACTCGCCGAGTACAGGGAGCTTATCGAGAGCAGTTCGGAAGAAGCCGCCGCGCTTCTCGCCGAATACGCCGTGAAAGTCCGCAAAAAGATATACGGAAACGCTGTGTTCGTGCGCGGGCTTATCGAGATAGGGAACGTTTGCAAAAACGACTGTCTGTACTGCGGTATCAGACGCAGCAACCGCACCGTAAAGCGTTATAGATTAACTCGCGAGCAGATACTCGAATGTGCAGACGAGGGGTATTTGCTTGGTTTTAGGACGTTCGTTTTGCAGGGCGGCGAGGACGCTTATTTCAGCGATGAAACTATGTGCGGGATAATCCGTGACATTAAAAAGCGGTACCCTGATTGTGCCGTAACGCTGTCGCTCGGCGAGCGCTCGTTCGACAGCTATAGGGCTTTGAAAAAGGCGGGAGCGGACAGGTATCTTTTGCGGCACGAGACTGCCGACAAAGCCCATTACGAAAAGCTTCACCCGCCCAAAATGTCGTTTGATAACAGAATGAAGTGTCTCGTTGAACTGCGTGAGCTGGGCTACAGAGTGGGCTGCGGATTTATGGTCGGTTCGCCGTTTCAGACGAGCGAAACGCTTGCAGAGGACTTGAAATTCATCGAAAGTTTTAAGCCCGATATGTGCGGAATAGGTCCGTTTATCCCGCACCGCGAAACTCCGTTCCGCGACGAGCTGAGCGGCACTTTGGAGCAGACCTGTTATCTGCTGTCGATAATAAGGCTGATTTATCCGCCCGTGCTGCTGCCGTCTACCACGGCGCTGGGCACTATCCATCCGCAAGGACGGGAGTGCGGTATACTCAGCGGCGCAAATGTCGTTATGCCGAACTTGTCGCCCGTTTCGGTGCGGAAGAAGTACGAGCTTTACGACAATAAGATCTGCACGGGCGAAGAATCGGCACAGTGCTTAGATTGTCTTAACGCCCGAATGAATTCAATAGGTTATGAAACCGTCGTCGATATCGGCGACATCAGAAAGGAAAATTACAATGGCTGAATACGACCCTAAATCATTAAAGGCGGAGGAATTTATAAACGACGAGGAAATCCTTGAAACGCTGAAATACGCCGAAGAAAACAAAAACAATACGGAGCTTATAAACAAAATACTTGAAAAGGCACGTCCGCAAAAGACCGCCACGGGCTGCGTCTGCGCGGGGCTTACTCACCGAGAAGCTTCGGTGCTGCTGGCGTGCGACGACCCCGATGTCATCAAGAAAATTTACGACATTGCCGAGGAAATAAAGCTGGCGTTTTACGGCAACAGAATAGTCATTTTCGCGCCGCTGTATCTCTCAAATTATTGTGTGAACGGCTGCGTTTACTGTCCGTATCACATGAAGAACAAGCATATTGCGCGTAAAAAACTCACGCAGGAGGAGGTCAAGGCGGAGGTCATCGCGCTCCAGGATATGGGGCACAAGCGCCTTGCGATCGAGGCGGGAGAGGATCCCGTAAACAACCCGATCGAGTACATACTCGACTGTATCAAGACGATTTACTCCGTACATCATAAAAACGGCGACATTCGCCGCGTCAACGTGAACATCGCCGCGACTACGGTGGAAAATTACCGCAAGCTCAAAGAAGCGGGCATAGGAACGTACATTTTGTTTCAGGAGACCTATCATAAGGAGAGTTACCTGAAGCTGCACCCCACAGGACCCAAGCACGACTACGCTTACCACACCGAGGCTATGGACAGAGCAATGGAGGGCGGCATAGACGATGTGGGTCTGGGCGTGCTGTTTGGTCTGGAGCTGTATAAATACGAGTTCGCGGGGCTTATTATGCACGCGGAGCACCTTGAAGCCGTGCACGGAGTAGGACCTCACACGATAAGCGTGCCGCGCGTTAAGCACGCCGACGACATTGACCCCGACGCGTTCGACAACAGTATCGACGATGAGACGTTCGCGAAAATAACGGCGTGTATCCGTCTTGCAGTGCCGTATACGGGAATGATAATCTCCACGCGTGAAAACGAACAGGTGCGTTCTAAATTATTAAAATTGGGCATTTCGCAAGTGAGCGGCGGTTCGAGGACGTCCGTAGGCGGCTACACCGAGGAGGAGCGCCCGCACGATACCGAGCAGTTCGACGTTTCCGACCAACGCACTCTCGACGAGGTAGTGAAGTGGCTGATGGAAAGCGGACACATTCCGTCGTTCTGCACCGCGTGCTACCGCGAGGGGCGCACCGGCGACCGCTTTATGAGCCTTTGCAAGAACGGTCAGATACTCAATTGCTGTCACCCGAACGCATTAATGACGCTTTCGGAGTATCTTGAGGACTACGCGTCCGAGGAAACCAAGAAAACGGGTTACGCTCTTATCGAAAAGGAACTTGAGCGTATCCCGAAAGAAAAAGTTCGCGAGATAGCGCGTAAGAATATCGAGGCTATTAAAAATTCCGACCGCCGCGATTTCCGTTTTTGATTACATTAATTATAAGGAGAAACTATGAGCTTAAACGATGTTGTATCCGCGGAACGTCCGCACATCGGCTTTTTCGGAATGCGAAACGCGGGGAAATCCAGTCTTGTGAACGCGGTAACGGGGCAGAGTCTTTCGGTAGTCTCCGAAGTTCGCGGCACCACCACCGACCCCGTAAAGAAAGCGATGGAGCTTCTTCCGTTGGGACCTGTTGTGATAATCGATACCCCGGGTCTGGACGACGAGGGCGAACTCGGCGAACTCAGAGTTCAAAAGGCGCGCGAGATACTTGCGAAAACGGATATCGCCGTGTTGGTTGCGGACGGAGCGGCGGGCTTGTCCGCCGAGGATAAAAACTTGATAAGTTTATTTGAGGAAAAGGGATTGTCTTATATCGTCGCGTACAATAAAGCAGATTTGCTGAGAACTCGCCCCGAGCTTCCCGACCATGGGCTTTACGTCAGCGCGAAAACGGGCGAAAACATCAACAGACTTAAAGAAAAGCTGGGAGAGTTCGCCAAAGCCGCGAAGTCCGAAAAATATATCGTCGCGGATCTGTTGGAAGCGGGAGATATTGCCGTGTTGGTTATCCCCGTTGACGAAGCCGCGCCGAAAGGACGGCTTATTCTGCCGCAGCAGCAGACTATACGCGAAATATTGGACGCGCACTGTACGTTTGTCTGTTGTCAGCCCGAGGAGCTTTCGGAAACTCTCGCGGCGCTCTCGAAAAATCCGAAGCTTGTAATAACGGATTCGCAAGCGTTTGAGCGCGTTTCAAAGGACGTGCCCGAGGACATAACGCTTACGTCGTTCTCAATACTGTTTGCGCGGTACCGCGGTGATTTGCGCGAGCTTGCAAAAGGCGCGGCGAAGCTTTCCAAACTCCGCGACGGCGACAAGGTGCTGATATCCGAGGGCTGCACTCATCACAGACAGTGCGGAGATATAGGCACGGTGAAGCTGCCCGCTTGGATAGAGAGCTTCAGCGGAGTAAAACCCGAGTTTTCGTTTACTTCCGGCGGCGATTTTCCCGAGGACTTAACGGAATACGCGCTTGTAGTTCATTGCGGCGGCTGTATGCTGAACGATTTGGAAATGCGCCGCAGAATAGAAAAAGCGGCGCGGCAGGACGTTCCCATTGTGAATTACGGTATGGCGATAGCGCAAATGCACGGGATTTTTAAACGCGCTCTCGCAGTTTTTCCGCAGATCCTCTCGGAGTTTGAGCAAGGATAAAGCGGCTGAATCCGAAAAGAAAGTTAAAGGCTTGTTTGTCGAACCTTATGGTTGTCAAACAAGCCTTTTCTTTTTGCGCATACGCATATACATTATAATTACGGAAGAAGCAAATCGAAGTTTAATTAAACAGGAAACATAATGTACATTATAAGGTCTTAATGAAATTGGCGAGCGCGTTTTGCTGTTCCTCGGACAGCGATTTCAAAGAAGTTTCGAGGAAAGGATTGATTGTTTTGTTTTCGCTGAAAAATACTTCAAGAGATACACCGAGAGCGTCGCAAAAGTATGAAAGCGTTTCCACCGTCGGGTTTCTCTTGTTCAGTTCGATCTCGCGCAAATGGCTCTGCGATACGCCTGCGAGGTTCGCCAGCTTATTTGTTGTCATACCTTTCATCGTTCGCAATTCGATTAACCTTTGTGCAATATTCATAAAATTCACTTCCTTTTTTTAGAATATTATAAACTATTTTCCGATAAAAAATTACACTTTTGCGCTTGACAAATTATATTTATTATGATATAATGTTATCAGGATAGAGATAAAACACGCTATCCTCAAAAAATAGTATATTAAGATAAATGCAAGGAGGAAAATTTATGAATTCCAAAAAAGTAATTGCGGCAGTAATGACAGCCGCGCTTTCTACTGCGTCGGTAGCAGTATACGCGTCTGCGGCGGATCCCGTTGCAACAGGTTTTAATGTAACAAAGGCAAGCGCTCTCGGCGGAAACGGCACTTATATCAACGCAAGCGAGAGCGGCTCTGTGGCTCCCGGCGCGTCTGACGGCGACGGCGGCGTAAACGGCAGCGTTAAGGTTAATGGAAATACTGTTGAGATCACCCCCGCTTATTCTTGCTACGGCGCAGAGAACGGCGAAGGCAAGGCTCCGACAAGAATCTCGGTAGTTACCGATATCGATTATTCCGGTGATTTCACCGCTACTTATGACAGTCAGATAAAGAAAGCAATTTTCAGCAACGAGGGCGGCAAGCTCAAGATCGAGTTTAACGTAAACGCTGCGGCGTACGGCAGCACTGCTTCTCTTAAGTTCCAGGATGCCGACAAGTTCTATGAGCTGAACGTAAAGAACAACGGCTTTAAGAGCGACCCTGTTGCTACCGCTTCTATCGAGGGTCTTGACGGCGTTAAAGTGACCTCAAACGGCACTGAAATCGTTCTTGAGATTCCGGACGGAATTTCCATCAGCGAGTTCCAGCAGGCAACATATACTGTAAAGGTAAATATTACTCTCGGCGACAAGGAGTTTGAGGCGACAAGCGCTCCCAGATTCTTGGCTTATATCGGCAAGAACGGCAAGGAGATCGAGGTTTCCGGTTTCTCGACCAAGGGTCAGGATTCTATAGCTGCCGATGACGTTGAGTCTATTGTATATGCTAACAACTATGTTCAGAAAGTTACCCTCAAGCGCAACGAGATCGTAGGCGAACCTCCCGTTGACACTTCCGAGCCGCCTGTTCCTCCCACGAGCGATGTCGAGAGCGGCAGCGATAGCAAAACTGATAACAACGGCAATGACGGTGTTAACAGCGATACCCCCACAAACGATGGTAAAGGAGACAACACCACAAACAATAACAACAATGGCGGTACTACAAATGGTAACCCGAATACCGGCGTCGCTCTTGCGATAGCTCCTGTTGTTTTGGCGGCAGGCTCCGTAGTAGCTGTATCCGTAATCAAGAAGAGAAAGTAATTGACATAGCGGACTTTGAAAAATATTTTTCTTTCGTTCACCGGTTTCGCTAAGCGGAACAGAGAAGCGTGCATAAATTCTTTATAAGGCTTCTTTTTAGATTTGATTATTTCCTCATATATGTTTTTTTTAGAAAAATGTCCCGCACGAAAGTTCGGGGCATTTTTCTTTTAAAAAGATTTGACAAGCGCAAAAAAATGTGATATAATATAAAAGGTGATATGTATTTCAATTCAAAAATGTAAATTTTTGGAAACAAATGGTGGCTTGCCCTCAAAAAAGGCAAAAATCGAAATTATGATTGGAGGATCCAAAATGTCCGATACACCCGTAAATCCGTTTGACGACGCGGAAGAGATCGCAAAAAAATCAATGGTGCTGTTTTTCCTTATCGATTGTTCGGGAAGTATGAACGGCGCGAAGATTGGCACGGTGAATTCCGTGATGGAGGAACTTATTCCCGAAATACGCGGAATAGGCGGCGCCGACGCCGATATCAAAATTGCTGTGCTGAAGTTTTCGGGCGGCAGCTCGTGGATGTACGACGAGCCTATTTCCGTTGACAAGTTCGAGTGGACGCCTATCGACGCGGAAAACGTTACCGATCTCGGCAGCGCGTTTTCCGAACTTAACGCAAAACTCTCGCGCAATTCGTTTATGAGCAGCCCGTCGCTGTCGTTCGCACCCGTAATGATACTGATGTCGGACGGCTACCCCACGGACAACTTCGAGAAAGGTCTCGCGGAGCTTAGCCGCAACCGTTGGTACAGCGCGGGCATAAAAGCCGCCGTGGCTATCGGCGAGGACGCGGACTTCGATATTCTGTCGCGCTTTACGGGAAATCCCGACAGCGTTGTGACAGCCCATAATGGCGAGGCTTTGGCGAAGCTCGTGAAGTTCGTCGCGGTAACAAGTTCGCAGATCGGCAGCCGTTCTATGCGCCTTGCCGAGACTGAGGAAGATTTCAAGTCCAAACAGGAGAACGCCGCCGAGCAGATCCGCGAGTTTGCCGAAAGCGATGAGATCACCGCGGATATTGAAGAGGGCTGGTAATAAGCAGTCAAAAATGAAAATGCATAATTGATAATTCCGAAAAGTGCTGTGTACAACGATAGCACACTGCGCGAAAAATTATATATTGTTGATTACGCATTATCAATGGGGGATAATATGTTAAAAGGGCACGCTCTTTCGGTGCGGGGGGCTTCTCACGAGGAGGACGGCTCGTGCTGTCAGGACAGCGCGAGAGTCTACATAAACGGGGATTTCGCCGTTGCCGTTGTGTCGGACGGGCATGGAAGCGAGAAGCATTTCCGCTCCGCTTCGGGCAGTGAAATGGCTACACGTGTTGCCATACGTTCGCTATGCGATTTTAGAGATCGAAACGGGGATCTGGGCGAGGTCTTCCGCAAGAATGAGCAAAACGCCGCGCGGCGCATCGCCGCCAACATTATCTGCGGCTGGAACAGTGAGATAGCCGCGCACATACGCCACCTTCCGCTGGACGAAAAGGAGCGCTCGATAAGCGAAAAGTACGGTGGGCTTACCAATGAGGTGATGTACGGCGCGACGCTTATCGCGGCTTGTATGTTTGAGGGCTGCTGTTTCGGGCTGCAAATAGGCGACGGCGATTTTTGCGCTTTAAGCGGCGGCGAGATGATATCGCCAATGCCCGAGGACGCGAAGCTCATCGGCAACCTGACAACTTCATTATGCGACAACGACGCTATCGGAAGCTTTCGCTATTTTTACACGGAAAATCGGTTCGAGGGCGTTATGCTTTCGAGCGACGGACTTATCAACAGCTTTGTGAACGTTGAGGACTATCTTAAATTTGGACGGCGCGTATTGAAAGCGGTGGAGGACGGTACGACGCATTCTTTAAAAGATCACTTAAAAATGCGTTCGCGCTGCGGCAGCCGCGATGATATTTCAATTTCGGCGCTGACTGCAACATAAAGAAAGGAAGTTTTATGGAAAAAGATTTGCACATTAACGAGAAATTGGAAAAGCAGAAGCTCAACGAGTTTCTGGCAAAGCGCGCGGAAATTGATATCAACGACGAAAACGCGAAAAAGGAGCTTTTGAACGATCTCATCGGTGAACTTGTTTTGAACGCGAACTTTATCGCGCCCGTGGATATCGTGACGCGAAACGGCGAGACAGAGGTCACTTTTAGGCTTATAAAAAGTCCGAAAGGTGAGAACTACTTTCCCGTGTTCACGTCCACGGAGGATTTGGAGTTGTGGAAAGATTTAGACAGCGCGCAGACCGTTCGTCTGGATTTTGACAACTATGTGCAGCTGCTTTCGGGCAACGGCGGGTGCCGCGGATTTGTTGTAAATCCTTTTTCGGATAATTTCCGCGTGGAAAGAGCTGTCGCTTTGCAGTGGGATCAGCAAAAGCAGATAATGCAAAACGGCGTGGCTCACCGCACCGTCACGAATGACTCCGATATCAAGCTGTTTACTCCCGACCCGTTCCCGGTTCAGATGTCCGAAAAGCTTTGTTCGCTGGCGGAGGACGATCCCGAAATAAAGCGCATTTGGCTTCAAGGGATAACGCTTGACGGAGAGGACGCATATCTTGCGGTGGTAGAATTGGACGGCGACAGGGATTCGATTCTCAAAAAGCTTGGAAACGAGGTTAAGCAGTTCTTGAACGGTGTGCCCATTCATTTCGTACAGTACGGCAAGGGATTTGGCGAGGAGTCTGTAAAGGACGTTCAGCCAATATATCCAAAAAATTGAGTCGGCTTTGTTCCTTGCTTTGAAGAGAGGGTCACATCTAAAGGATATTTACCTATAATTGTTAAACTTGTTAGGTTGTTTTAAATGTTTTTGTGCACAATGTATAAAAGATTTTATGTAAATTCCAATTTAATCGGTTTAATTATTATAGACTTTTTAAGGAGAATGTGATATAATATGTTAAGAGAGAATAATGATTCCGGATCGGAGGGTTCATCTATGGCAAAGAAAAAACTTTTCGGCAACAATATCAACCCGTCTTGTAAGTATTGCGCACTTGGCAAGGCAGGCGAGGGCGACAAAATAATATGCGCTAAATTCGGCGAGGTAAAGGCTTATGACTCTTGCAAAAAATTCGTTTATAACCCGTTAAAGCGCATACCTAAGAAAGAGTTGTCGTTGGCTAATTCCGCGGTGAACGATATTGATTTTTGAGTTGTGAAAAGCTCGTCGGTTCGGCGGGCTTTTTCATTTGGTGAATTATGGACGTTTTTGACGAATTATACTCATTGGAAACGGCTTGCTTCGGCAATTCGTGGACAAGCGAAATGCTGCGTACAGAACTTGACTGCCCGTTATCCGTTTTGGTTTATGAATTTGTCGGCGAAAAGCTTGCGGCGTTTGCAATAGGACGTGTGGTCGTTGATGAGGCTGAACTGTTTCAAATAGGAACGCACCCCGATTTTCGCGGGCGAGGGATTGCGAAAGCGCTTTTGGAGCGGTTTCACGAAAAAACGCGTGAAAGGGGCGCATTGGTGTGCTTTCTGGAAGTAAGAAGCCGCAATGCAGCCGCGATAGAACTTTATGAAAAGGCGGGTTATGAGCGCGTTTCCGTGAGAAAAGATTACTATCCCGATGATGACGCTATTATAATGAGGAAAGAACTATGACTTACAAGGAATTTTGCGCCGGACTTGACGAGTATTCCGCGCTTCGGAACAATGGGCTGAAAAAACAAGCTAACAAGGTGCTCTTCGCGTTTACGGAGAATTTTCGGAAAAGTGTTCCGCAAGGCGAGGTGGACGCTCTGTTATGCCGATTTTGCCGCGATTTTCTTGACGAGGATAAGTTTCCGGAGTTTCGCGTTTTCGGAGGTGTACACGTGCCGTTTCAGCTTTCGGGGCTGCTGTACGATTATCTGAAGCGCGAGTGCGCAGCCGAACAAATGCCGCATTTACGCTGGGCGTACGAGTTTTTCGGGCGGTATTATAATCCTCATGACCCAACATTAGAGCAAGACCCTTACGATATTTTGAAACGCGCATACGAACACCCGAAGTGCGACGACAAGACCGTCGTGCTTTATTTTAACGCGCAGATCGATGAACTTGGGTTCGGCGCGCACCATTTTCCCGTGGGCTGCTGTATCGCGAGGAAGGTTTATTTAGAGGACGTTAAAACCGCCGAAAAAATCATCTCGGAGCACGATTTGCCTAAAGAATTTGTCGAGGAATTGGAGTATTACAAAACGCTCTATCGGGTATACTTTGAGTGGGCTGATGGCGGTAAAAACGGCGATTTCAACGAGCTTATCAAGGTTGCGGGTATTTCGTTTTCCGCGCCGAGGGCGTATTTTTATGAGTAATAAAAATCTTGACAAATCTAAAATAATATGATATAATAGCAAAAGGGAGTGTTTTTATAGAATTGAGGTGAACTAAAATGCCTAACGCCGCAGAAACCATTGAACGTCTCTCCCGTGAGAGCGAACGTCAAAAAATTGAAATTGAACAGCTTAAAAAGAAAATCAAGGAATTGGAACTGGAGCTTGAAAATTCAAAAAAATAAGTTTTCCGCCGAGAAATCGGCGGAATTTTCTTAATTTTAAAATTATGTATAATAACACAAAATTCTCCGAAACATTGACGAAAAATTTGTAATTTCTTTACAAAAACCCCTTGCATTTTTGGAAAAAATATGGTATAATGTAATCGATATTATAAGGGGTCACTATATTGCCTCTTATGTAAATTCACTTCAAGGAGGACTATTCCAATGGCAGATATTCAGAAAATGTATGATCTTTGGCTCGAAAAGGCGACGGCGGATCCCGACCTCAAAAAGGAACTCGAAAGCGCAGCAGGCGATGAAGAGGGAAAAAACGACCGCTTTTACCGCGACTTGGAGTTCGGCACGGGCGGACTTCGCGGCGTTATCGGCGCGGGAACTAACCGTATGAACGTTTATACGGTCAAGAAAGCAACTCAGGGCTTGGCGGAGTATATCCTCTCGAATAATGTAACGAAGAGCGTTGCGATTGCTTACGACAGCCGTATTAAGTCCACATATTTCGCGAAGAGCGCCGCCGAGGTGCTTGCGGCGAACGGTATCAAGGTTCATATCTATAAGGAACTTATGCCTACGCCCATGTTGTCTTGGGCAGTGCGGAATTTGAAGTGCGGCGCGGGTATCGTAGTTACGGCTTCGCATAACCCCGCAAAATACAACGGTTATAAGGTTTACGGCGCGGACGGCTGTCAGCTTACGCTTGAGGCAGCGGCAATCGTGCTTGATAAGATAAACCATATTGACATTTTTGAGGGCGTGAAGAGCGTTGATTTTGAAAAGGCTGTCGCGGACGGCTCGATTTCATACATTGAGGACAGCGTTATTGACGAGTACCTCGCTAAGGTCAAGGAACAGGGACTGCACACCGATCTGGTCGCTTCTTCGGGACTGAAAGTGGTTTACACGCCGCTTAACGGCACAGGTAACAAGCCCGTTCGCCGTATCCTGAAAGAGATCGGCGTAAAGGACGTTACCGTCGTTCCCGAGCAGGAGAACCCCGACGGCAACTTCCCGACCTGTCCGTTCCCGAACCCCGAGATACGCGAGGCTTTACAGAAAGGTCTTGATCTTTGCGCTAACGTCAAGCCCGATCTGCTGCTTGCTACCGACCCCGATTGCGACCGCGTTGGTATCGCGGTTCCCGACGGCGACCACTACGAGTTGTTCACGGGCAACGAGACGGGCGCGCTCTTGCTGGAATACATCTGCAAGGAGCGTATAGCGCTCGGCAAAATGCCTAAAAATCCCGTTGCCGTAAAGACTATCGTTACCTCCGACATCACGAAAGCTATCTGCGCGAAATACGGCGTGGAGCTTCGCGAGGTCTTGACGGGCTTTAAGTTCATAGGCGAACAGATAGGTCTGCTTGAAAAGGACGGCGAGGAGAACCGCTACATCTTCGGCTTTGAGGAGAGTTACGGTTACCTTGCGGGCGGCTATGTTCGCGATAAGGACGCGGTAGTCGCTTCGATGCTCATTTGCGAAATGGCGGCGTTCTATCGCACAAAGGGCATTACGCTTATCGAGGCGCGTAAGAAGATGTACGACGAGTACGGTGTATACTTCAACAAGCTTGACAACTTCCAGTTTGAGGGCGCTGCGGGTATGCAGAAGATGAAAGATCTGATGGCGGGCTTGCGTAAGGAGTCTCCGAAAACTATCGGCGGCTTGAATGTTCAGGCGGTCACCGACTACACCACCTCTGTTAAGACGGCGGCGGACGGCACTACAAGCGAGGTCAAGCTCCCTAAGAGCGACGTTATCACTTACAACCTTGCCGACGACGCTTCCGTTATCATCAGACCGTCGGGCACAGAGCCTAAGATCAAGGTTTACTACACCACAAAGGGTGCGACAAAGGACGACGCGGTTGCGCTTCAGGAGAAGCTTTCCGCAGACTTTAAGAACATTCTCGGCTGTTGATTTGCGTTCTCTGCACTGATATAATCGTTCTCCCCGTTATTGACGGGGAGAACTTATTGATATAAATTCCACATTTTGAGAGTGTTTTCTTGTAGGATTTGTGCAAAATGCCACATAAAAGTTTGTGAAAACCCCTTGATTTTTTGGAAAAGTTGTGGTATAATCTAAGAGTATGATATGCTAAACGGATTGAGGTGACTATAAATGAAAGACGGTATTCATCCCGCATACGAGGCGACTACCATTAAGTGCGCTTGCGGAAACGTTATTGAGACGCGTTCCACCAAGAAAGACATCAAGGTAGAAATCTGCTCCAAGTGCCACCCGTTCTTCACCGGTAAGCAGAAGCTGGTTGACAGCGGCGGACGTGTTGACAGATTTAAGAAGCGTTACAATCTGGGTAAGTAACCCTGTACGCTTTATGGTTCTCAAAGATTAAACTCACGCATAGTTTTTGTGCGTGAGTTTTCTTTATAATAATGAAAGTTGAGATAAAAAAATGCCAAAAAGCAGATTGGTTTATGTTTGCCGCGAATGTGGCGCGGAATATTCAAAATGGAACGGAAAGTGCGCGTCTTGCGGCGCGTGGAACACTCTTGAGGAAACCGTTCCGGTGACGGTAGGCGCGGCTAAAGCGGCGCCTGTAGGTTCATTTAAATACTCGAGAATAAGCGAGATAAGCTACGACGACGAAACGCGCTATGGCACGGGGATATCTGAGCTTGACAGGGTGCTGGGCGGAGGATTGGTGAAAGGTTCGCTGGTATTGATAGGCGGCGACCCGGGAATAGGGAAGTCCACGCTGCTGCTTCAAATTTGCGGATTTATGGGTAAAGACCACACGATACTTTACGTTTCGGGCGAGGAGAGCGAACGTCAGATCAAGCTTCGGGCGGAGCGGCTCGGAGTGGCGTCCGAAAATCTGTTTTTGGCGTCAAACAACAACTGTGAAAGCATTATCAAAGCGGTTTGCGAGAACAAGCCCGAGGTCGTTATTATAGACTCCATTCAGACGATAACATCAAGCGCGCTTACCTCTACGGCGGGAAGTATAGTTCAAGTCCGCGAGTGCACGGGCGCGTTTATGCGAATGGCGAAGTCCGAGGAGATACCCGTGTTTATCGTGTCGCACGTCAACAAGGACGGCGGCATTGCGGGTCCCAAAATAATGGAGCATATTGTGGATACGGTGCTGTATTTTGAGGGCGAAAAACAGCTTGCTTACCGAATTTTACGCGCTATCAAGAACCGCTTCGGCTCCACGAACGAGATTGGCGTGTTCAGAATGGACGACGATGGCTTGACGCAAGTTGAAAACCCGTCGGAGATGATGCTGTCGGGGCGGCTGAAAAATATTTCGGGAAGCGCGGTGGTGTGCGCTATGGAGGGCACGCGCCCGATACTCGCCGAGGTGCAGGCGCTGGTCACCAAATCAAGCTTCACCTCGCCGCGGCGAGTGGCTACGGGTTTTGATTACAACAGGCTCTATATGATACTTGCTGTGCTTGAAAAGCGCTGCGGCTTCGCGTTCGGCGGACTGGACGTGTATGTGAACATAGTCGGCGGTTTGAAACTGGACGAGCCGGCTGCCGACCTTGCGGTTGCCATGGCGTTGTGGTCGGGGTTGTGCGATAAGGCGATACCCGAGGATTTGTTGGTTTTCGGGGAAGTTGGCTTGGGCGGCGAGATACGCTCGGTAAGCTGCGTTCGTGAGCGCGTCAAAGAGGGGGCGCGGCTCGGATTTACAAAATGTGTTATTCCGAAACGTTCGTTCCGCGAGCTTTCCAAAACCGAGAGTTACGGCATTAAAATAGTCGGCGCGGACACCCTTTCGGGAGCGTTCAAGGCGATAGGGGCAAGCAAAGAGGATGATACAAAATGAAAAAACGTCTTATCTGCGCGGGAGTTTTCGTCGGCGTTTTGGGAATAGAGACGCTTATCGCGCTGTTTGTTCACGATGAGTTTATCCGTCCGTATTTCGGCGACGTTCTTGCGGTCGTGTGCGTGTACTTCCTCGTGCGGACGATACTCCCCGAAAAGCCGCGTTATCTTTCGATTTTCGTAACGGCGTTCGCGTTTCTTGTGGAGACGGTTCAGCTTACCCCGCTGTCCGAGGTTCTGCCGTCGCCGCTTTCCGTGATAGTGGGCGGAACGTTTGATTTTAAAGACCTCGCGTGCTATCTTGTCGGGGGAGCGGTATGTTTTTTGTTAGATAAACTGTTTTTTAAAAGGCACCTCTAAAAAACTTTTTCAAATTGTTTTTAGAGGTGCCCTTATTATATCATGTAAAATCCTGCGGAACACGGCGGTACGCTGATTTTCCCGCCGTTCGAGTTCGCGGTTTTTCCGAACGCGTAAACGGTTTCTTTGAGTGTAAGCTTGCTCTCAAAGGATACCGTCTCGCTTGACGGGTTTATAATTACAAGAATTTTTTCGTTCTCCGATTTTCTGATGTACGCCAACGGATATGCGTTCTTTTCCGCGTAAACGAACTCTATCTCGGAGCGGTTGTGAAGCGCCGCGTGCGATTGCCGTATATTTATCAGCCGCTTTACCTCGTTCAAAAGCGAATTTTCGTCGGCGAGCTGCGCCTTGACCGTGGGTCTGTCGGGAGAATCGTCCTGCGCTATGTAGAGCTTTTCGACGGGCGCGGAGCTGAAGCCCGCGTTGGGAGAATCATCCCACTGCATAGGCGAGCGTGAGCCTGTTCTGTTGTAGCCGCCCTCAACGGATCTCAGCCCTTCGACATACCGCATACCGATCTCGTCGCCGTAGTAAATAAACGGCGCACCGGGCATTGACAGCAGAAACGCGAACGCGATCTTTAAGTTATCGTCGTGAATATTTCTTGAAAGCCTGTCCATATCGTGATTTCCCGACGGTATGCAGATAAGCCCTTTATTTTCCGATTTTCTGTAGTTTTCCACATATTTCGCGACAAATTCCGAGACGTCTCCGCGACCGGCGAAAAACGGATTTTCGCAGCGGAACAGGTCGTTGTAGTGCGATGGACCGAAATGCAGCAGAAAGTCCATATGAAAACCGCCTTGAAGCGATTTGTCGGGTTCTCCCCATTCGGATACCATTGCGGCGTTCGGGAACTCCTTATCAAGAAATTCGCGAACGTTCTGCCAGAGCTTTACCGTGCCCTTACCGTCCTCGTCGTTTTTGACAAGCGAACCCGCCATATCCACACGGAAGCCGTCGCACCCCGCATTCAGCCAGAACCTCATAACGTCTTTCATAGCTTCGAGCGTCGCCCGAGCGCCCTCGCTGTCCGTTGGCTGCTGCCATTTTTTCTCGGGGTCGGGCTTGTAAAAACCGTAGTTCAGCGCGGGCTGGTGCGAAAAGAAATTCACCGCGCAGCATCCGTCGCGGTCGGAAATGCCGCGAATACAGCTCATTCCGCCGGGCTCTTCCCAAATGCTGTCCGTCCACACATATCGGTCGGTGAACTCGTTGCGTTCCGCTTTTATTGACTGCTTGAACCACGGGTGCTCCACAGAAGTGTGTCCCGGAACCAGATCGAGGAGTATGTGCATACCGCGCTTATGTACTTCGTCAAACAAGTGTTTCAAGTCGTCGTTCGTGCCATATCTCGGCGCGGCTTCAAGATAGTCCGAAACGTCGTAGCCCGCGTCGCCGAACGGCGATTTAAAACAAGGGTTCAGCCAGATTGCCGTGCAGCCGAGCACCTTTATATAATCCAGTTTTTCGATTATTCCGTTGAAATCGCCTATTCCGTCGCCGTTGGAATCTTTAAAAGACTGTGGATATATTTCATAGAAAACCGCGCTGTCAAGCCATTCAGATTGATTTGCCATAAAAATTTCCTTTCTTGTTTTACCGGAATTTCTTAAAAAGCTTCTCGAATACATGCTCTTAATTGGAGCTTCCTAAGTGACAAAAAAACCTTCCGAATATTATAAATGACGAGAGAAAGGTTTTTGTTGTTTGTAATGCCGTTAAAATGGTTTATTAATGCGCCGCCCGTATCGAATACTGTTCTTATGTGAGATTGCCGATTATCTCCGAGAGCACGTCGACGGACTGCTTCAGTTCAATAAAGTCTCCGTAATTCGAGCGGTAAAGCTCCACGATAAACGCGCCGTCAAAGCCGAGCGAGAGCATTTTTTCGGAAAACCTCATGAAATCAAAATTCCCTTTTCCTATCGGCAGACAATCCGAATCGGCGTTGGCATCGGAGAGATGACAGTGCACTATGCTTGTTCCCAAAGCGTCGATGTAGTCGAAAGGGTCGGCGCCGCTGCGCCTTGCCTGTTTTAAGTCAAGCACGAAATTCGCGTAATCGCCGAGTTCGCGCTTCATTGTTTTCAAGAATTCCAGATTGCCCGACATACAATAGCTGACGTTCTCCTGAGCTACCGTCACGCCAAATTCGCGTCCCGCCTCGGCAAGCAGTCTGAACTGTTTAAGGTAGTGTTCGACAGGACACTTGCTGCTTAAAATTGCCCCGTGAAGCACGAAAATTTTCGCCCCCAGCTTGTTCATCGAGCCGAAAAACTCCCGATACATCGAGAGCATTTCCTCAACGCGCCTGTCGTAGGTCGAAAACAGGAAAACGCTTTCCATGGGGCTGGAAAACGGGTGAAACGACGGTATTATCATATTATTTTTGTCGCGCATTTCGCAGATCTGCGAAACGTAAGGTTCGCGCGCCTCGCAGGTGGAATTGGCGAAAGTCTCGGCGGTTTTGACGCCCATTTCCGCGAGCTTTGCGAACGCGTCCTCAATATGGAGCGGATAAAGCGACGCAGTGGATACTCCAATATTCATTACGATCAATCCTTTTCTTTTCTCTTAAATAATTATATCATATTCACTCGGAAAATTCAAGAATATTTTTCACTTTTTTGCGGAATAATACGCAAAAAGGAGTGGTTGTGTGTCGATCGTTTTAATAAGAGCGTTTGTTTTGTATATAGTGCTTGCGTTTTCGCTGCGTCTTATGGGAAAGCGGCAGCTTGGTGAGCTTCAGCCGTCGGAGCTGGTGGTGACGATACTCATATCGAATATTGCTGCCATTCCCGTTGAGGACAGCTCGGTGCCGATGATAATGGGAATAGTTCCCATCTTGACTTTGGTGTGCGTGGACGTTATTATGTCGGGAATTATGATGAAATCTACGCGCGTCCGTAAGCTGATGATAGGCTCGCCGCGAATTATAATCAGCGAGGGCGAGATACTGCAAAAAGAAATGAAAAGATTGCGTTATACCGTTGACGACCTCACCGAGGCAATGCGCGAGCAGCAGATCTTTGATATCACACAGGTACATTTCGCAATTGTTGAAACTACGGGCAAGATAAACTTTATGCTGAAAAAGGATTTCCAAAACACGGAAAAACAAGACGTAAGCGCGGGCGGCTCTACGCAGAATCCGCCTTCCGTGATAATCCGCGACGGCGTTACGGACGAGGAGCAGCTTCGGCTGCTTGGTCTGGGCGAGGGCTGGCTGAAAGCGATTCTGCGCGAGAACGGCGTTTCGGAAAAGAACGTGTTTTTGCTGACCTCCGACAGCGGCGGAAAGTATACCATGATAAAAAAGGCGGGATAGTTGATGAACCGAATAATTATGAGCATAGTTATTCTGGCAGTAATGGCGGGAATGTGCTGTTGGTCGGTTTTCGGCGTGATAAAAAAGACCGACAGCCTTTTGGAAAAAGTTCACACGGTGGAAAATGCATTCGAGAACGACGACACGGAAAAATGCACCGAGATTGCGGAGGAACTCCAAAATGAGTGGGAGGAGTTTATGAACCGCGCTATACTTGTCAACGACTTGGGACACGCGCTGGATATTACCTCTTCGATAGCGGAAATTTATTCGTTCGCACAAGCGGAGAACGAAGAACTTTACGCCGCATGCGACCGTGCCGAGGCTCAGATAGAGGTATTTAAGAATATGCAGCTTCCGACATTGTGGAAGATATTGTAAATTGCTGCCGCTTTAATTGTTTTCTTAATAAAGCCCCGATTAAATCGGGGTTTTCGGTCTGTAGAAAAAGTCGGTTATAAAAAGGAAAAAAGGGCAACCTCATTGAGTGGCATAGGGGGAAAAGGGGGAGGGAGAGAGGAAAAGGGAGCGCGAGGGGAAAAACCTATAGGGAGGGGGAGAGGGGGGCGCAAAAAGTTACCTACGCCCCCCTCTCCCCCTCCCGAAGGGTTGTCCCCTCGCAACAGGCGCATAGTATTACAAATCAACATATTAAAAAAGCGAAAAGTTTTCCTCCCGCAACGGGCGCGTAAAGTTTACAATTAAACGTAAAAAAGGACTTTTTCTACAGGCCGGAAGCCCCGATCGAATCGGGGCTTTAATAAATTTCTTGCTAAAGGTGTTGACATTTTGTAGAAAATATGATATAATAATAAGTAAGGCTTTGACTATTCATATTGCTAAAGCCTAAATAAAAATTTGTTTTTAGAACAGAGTATTGGAGAGAAAAATTATGTCAATGACGTTTAACAGAAAACTTCCTATTCCCAAGGAAATTAAGGAAATGTATCCTATCACCGATGAGATAAAGCAGGTAAAAGAAGCACGCGACAAAGAAGTAGCGGACGTGTTTACGGGAAAATCAAATAAGTTCTTGCTGATAATCGGACCGTGCTCGGCTGATAACGAGGACTCCGTGATGGACTACATAAACCGCCTTGCCAAGGTTCAAGAAAAGGTAAAGGACAAAATACTCATTATCCCGAGAATTTACACCGGCAAACCCCGTACCAACGGCACGGGATATAAGGGTCTTATTCATCAGCCCGACCCCACAAAGGGCGAGGATATGCTTCAAGGACTTATCGAGGTGAGAAAGCTTCACCAGCGCGCTATCGCCGAAACTCATCTGACTTGCGCCGACGAAATGCTTTATCCCGAAAACTACCGCTATTTGAGCGATCTGCTTTCGTATGTAGCGGTCGGGGCGCGTTCCGTTGAGGATCAGCACCACAGACTTGTGGCTTCGGGAATGGAGTGTCCCGTTGGAATGAAAAACCCGACTTCGGGCACGCTTTCCGTTATGTTCAACTCCATTCAGGCGGCACAGGCTAAGCACACGTTCATTTACCGCGGCTGGGAGGTCGTTTCCGACGGAAATCCGCTCTGCCACGCGATATTGCGCGGTGCGCAGAACAAGCGCGGACAAACTCTTCCGAACTATCACTACGAGGACTTAAAGCTCTGCTATGATCTTTATATGGAAAAGGGTTTGCAAAATCCCGCAATAATCGTCGACACAAACCACTCCAACAGCGGAAAACAGTTCCTTGAGCAGATAAGAATTTCCAACGAGGTGCTGCACTCAATGCGTCACAGCGAGGAAATTCGCGGTATCGTCAAGGGTCTTATGATTGAATCCTACATTGAGGATGGCAGTCAGAAGATAGAAGAGGGCACTTACGGAAAGTCTATCACCGACCCGTGTCTCGGTTGGGAAAAATCGGAAAAACTTATTTACGGAATTGCCGAGCAATTATAAGGAGTAAGCTATGAGCTTTTTCGCCAAGCGTTACAAACAATGTGTTCGTATAACATTTAAAAGCGTTAAGACTTGGATGTGGTTGTTGGTTATCTTTATCGGCGCGATAGGGTTTGAGGATATTTTGCCGCGCAGATTGAGATTTACGCGCTTTGTTATCGGCGCGGCGATAGGCGCTCTGCTGATGGCAGTCTCTCTGCTGACGGCGGCGATATTCAGTGCGCGCAAGGACATTAATCTATACAAAGTACTCGATAAATACGGCTTTAGTGTGGAATATCTTCGCGCTTACGAGCAGTATCGTATTGTCGGCAAGCCGTTCAGACTTCAATACGCGGCGGAATACGCTGAGATTTTCATAAACATCGGTCAGCCGCAGGACGCGCTGAACTACCTGAACGCCGTGGCGATACCGCCGAACGCGCCCATTCAAGAGCTTGTCGGATTCTTCTTTGTTTACGTTATCGCCGCATTGAAAACCAATAACGTGCCGCTTGCCGAGGAGATTTGGCGGCGCTATGAGGGTACGCTTATGCAAGCGAAGAGTTCGCCTTATTACCGTTCTATAAGCGTGCTGACTATTCTGCCGCTTATATACATAGATTGTTTCGCGGGACGGGTTCAGCGGGCTTACGAGCAGACCGTCGTGTTTATAAACAGCAAGGATTACCAGAATTCCCTTTCGCCGACAATTGACGTTGACATCGTGTATTTGTACGAGCTTGTCGCGCTTGGCAGAGTGGAAGAAGCGGCGGCTTTACGAAATTCTTTGGCTGTAAAACTGCAAAACTACGAGCCGCCGTTCGCCGCCTTGAAAGGGAAGATAGTCGCGGACTTTAACAAGGCGTGTCAAGGGGAGATACCGATATGACAAGAACTGCCGATTAAAACGATTCGGAGAGCTTGTGCGGTGTTGCCTTAAGGCGCTTCACGCATATCATTTCGCTGTGGAGAAAAAAATTGTGATCCCCTCTTGACATTTCCGCGGAAGTATGTTATAATTTAGATAATATTTCAAAACGTTGACGAGAACCAAGTAGTGAGCGTTCACCCTTTTCAGAGAGCCGCCGTTAGGTGCGAGGCGGTAAGGAAGCGCCTGTGAATTACCTCTCCGAGCGGCTTTGTGAACAGCTTTCGGCTCAATAGCAAGCACGGGTAAGCCCGTTACAGCTGTTCAAGGCGCAGTTTCAAAACCGCGTAAATTGAGGTGGTACAGCGATACGTTCGCCCTCTTTGAGTTTCGGCTCGGAGAGGGCTTTTTTGCATACGTCGCAAATTATTTCAGGCTTTGCTGACCGGCGCGTTAAAGGACTGCGGACGGGAAAACGGTCCGGATACGGCGCGGCTAAAAGATAACGCGGGCAGCGAAAACGCGATTAAAATCTACGAAAAATCGGTACCGTCAACTTGGACTATACAAATGGGGGTTAAATTATGAGTGATGAGATCGAATTTGTTTGGGGTATCAAAAGCCATGATGATTTTACGGATCGTTCTGCCGATCAATATACGCTTAACGATTTCAGCATTTACTATCTTCCCGACAAAAAGCGGTATTATTATGAAATAGAAACAATATACCTGTTCAAGGACAGCATGGTAGAGTTGGAGTTCTTAAAGGATATATTCAAGCAGCTTACAAAATGGATGCGCAAAATGCACTATAAAACGAATTATAAGCCGCATATAAGCCAGGCGTTCGGCGAAAACAATTCCGACCGCGGCTTTGCATCCGTTGAGGAGTTGTACGCGGATTTTAAGCTGAAATGTATGGGCTTTGCGCTTATGCACTCCAAAAAGAGGGATAATCACGTTAAAAGAAAGCCGTTGGCGTTGGTTCATAAAAAGAACGGCAACAGATGATATAATTTCGAAAAGAGGGTGCGCCAGTTCGGTGCAGATAATATAGTTCGGTGAAAGTCCGAACCCGATAAAGCATAGCAAGCAGTCGG
>CANRFR010000032.1 GCA_947629945.1 uncultured Clostridia bacterium
GGTAAAAAACGTCATAAGAAGTATTCCCCTCGAAACGGGCGCGTAAAGTTTACAATTAAACGTGAAAAAGGACTTTTTATACAAACTAACATCAATGCCCTGCGGTTTCCCGTAGGGCATTGATGCTGGTTTGGTTGGTAATTATATGAAAAGAAAGGTTATCAAATCTAAGTTGCTTTCCTTGCAACGATTAAATTATAGCGCGTTTGTGTGTGCATTATATGTCCGCGCTGTGATAAAAAGGTGAAACTTGCACAATTTGTGGCATTTTACACTTTTTATCGGCAAAATGTGATTTAGGAAAATTTCGGAAACAGTAACTGTTATTGTTTATCCTAATTTAATTCAAACTTCGCGTCACTCGCAGCACGAAACCAAAAGATACTCCTTAAATATTTTGCCCGAACTTTCTCAAAATATCCCTCAAAAGTTCCTTATCAATTGGATAAAAGCGAGACGTGCCTTTAACTTTATCGTCCGCGCGAAACTCAAACTGCATATAGATCTCTGAATAATCGTCATTATAATAGAACACACAAAGCAGATAGCTGTTTTTGGTCGCGTAATAATTCACCGGCGAATACTTCAAAACGGCGCGAGGATCGGCAGACATATCTTCCTCTACCTTATCAAGCGCCACGGGGTCGAACTGCACCTTTTTTGTGCGCGGAAGACTCTCGGCGCGTTTTTCATCATCGCTTTTGACCGTTTTTCTAAAAAAACCGAACATCGTATCACCTCGCGTTCAGCGTGGAAGCGGCGCTCAACCGTTATGTATTTGCTCGTACTGCATCGGAAAATCGTGCAGTCTCCCGCGATAGATCACGCTTGTATCAGGCAAATTCAAAAAGTCCATCGGACGAACTATCTTCTCGAAGTTGTCCTTGTCCTCAATTCCGTGGTCCACCAACAACTCCCGCACAAATTCGGAGCAATAGTAGTATTTATCGCGCTTATACGTCTTTCCGAAGATCGCCAGCAACAGACCAAGCGTGTCGTATCTGTAAGAATACTTATGCTCCTGCATATCCTCAAGCGTTCCGCGAATATCGTCATAAGCTTCCTCATCGACATTCATTTTAAGAATGATTGCTTCCGTTTCGGTGAAGCGCCCTATAGTACCCGAAGTCAGCGACTCGTGAACAAATCCTCCGATCCACGGGAAATATTTATATCTTCGCCCAAACGAGTACATATAATCAAGCTCTGCGTCCAAACTTACAGAAACGTGATTGAACGGCGTATGTGTAAATTGCTTTATAATTCGAGAAACTACCGAAGGCGTGTGCGAAACTATTATGTAAATATCTCTGTTTGGCATATTTCGCCTCCTCAAATGAATTTTTAACTTGTTTTGACAAGCGCTTTTACCTATTTTATATTATAACATTTTTTCCGCTGCTTGTCAATAACAAGCTCTGTAAACTATTATAGTAAAAACGCCCAAAATTCACTGCTTTGATATATTGTCTTTTATCTCCGCGGCTCTTTTCAGCAGCGCGGATTTCTCGCTAGGCAGCTTCTCGTCAATGACCTCTTCAAGCAGCTTTGACAAGATATCGCCCATAAGCGGAGACGGCGGCACTATATCCCGCAGATCTTTTCCAGAAATATCCAACAACTTCACCGACAAGCACGGCGTTTCTTGGGAAATTTCCTTGGCAATAGCGAGAACCTCGCGTGTTTTTTGAATACGCTCGCGGCAGAAATCTTGCTTTGCCGAATCGTCGGCGATGTGTGCGTTCATAATGTCCTCGAAAACCTCCGCGCCGTGCTTCGCCAACTGCCGTCTGATATATTTTCGCGACGTATCTACCGGGATATCGTGATAACGTACTATCTCAACGACGCGCACACGCAGAGCATTGTCGCTTTTCAAATCCCGCAAAATCTCGTCCGCCATAGCCGCCGACACCTCCGCGTGACCGTAGTAATGGCACTCGCCGTCCTCGCCGACCGTGCGCCGTTCGGGCTTCCCGATATCGTGCAGAAGCATTGCCAGCCGCATTTCCGCTGTAGGCAATGCCGCTTCGACGGCTCTGGCGGTATGTTCATAAAGCGTGCTGTTGTGATATTTCGAGCCTTGATCGTACCCTATCTCCTCTTTAAGGGGCGGAATTATTTCCGCAAAAACCAATGAATAATTCAGCAAAACGCTTTTTATGTTCTTTCCGCAAAGCAGCCGTTTAAGCTCGGCAAAGACGCGCTCGGCGGAAACGCGGCGCAGATCTTTTCGGTGAAACACAATAGCTTTGGCAGTCCTCTCCTCTATCGAAAAACCGAGAACCGCCGAGAACCGCAGCGCCCGCAGCACGCGCAAAGCGTCCTCACCAAAACGCTTGTCGGGATCGCCGATACAGCGGATAACGCCCGATTCTATATCGTCAGCGCCGCCGAAAGGGTCAACAAATCCGCGCTTGGGGTTGAACGCTATTCCGTTCATGGTAAAGTCACGGCGTGAAAGGTCGTCCTTAATACTCCTTGAGAACGAAACGGCGTCCGGGTGACGTCCATCGGAATAACTGCCGTCGACGCGGTATGTGGTTATCTCGGTGGACATTCCTTTATATAATACGGTGACAGTGCCGTGCTTTATACCTGTTTCGATAACTTTGACGTCCGCGAAAACGCGCTTTGTCTCATTCGGAAGTGCGGACGTGGTTATATCGAAATCATGAGGCGCATAACCCATAAGGTAATCGCGCACGCAGCCACCGACCACATACGCTTCAAATCCCGCGATCTCCAAACGTTCCAGCACCTCTTGAATTTGAAACGGCAGTTCCATACCCGCACCTCCTTTGACGTGTATGTAATTAGCGCCGCTGAACGGCGCTGATTACATAGATCGTTCTAAACTAAAAGGCGGTTTTAAACCGCCTCAAAATCAATGAAATCCGTAAAGCTGAACTTGTTCAAAACCGTCCAACAAATCATCGGACATTGAGAACGCCGCGTCAACGCCGCGGGCAACGCACTCAATGGGATTTTCCGCAACAAAGCAAGGCGCCCCGACTTTGTCCGTAATAAGCTCGGTCAAGCCGCCAAGCATAGCGCCGCCGCCCGTCAGCAAGATTCCCGAACTTAATATATCGCCCACAAGCTCCGGCGGCGTGCTTTCAAGCACCAGCTTAATCTGTTCAACTATTTCCATCGCGTTGTCGTGAAGCGCTTCATAAATGTCACTGTCGCTTATCTCAAGACTTTCGGGCAAGCCCTTTAAAAGATTTCTTCCGCGAATTATCATCTTCTTTTCACCCGTTGGATCGAAAACGTTCGCAAGTTCCATCTTTGCTTTCTCGGCTGTCTTTTCACCAATCAAAATCTTGTATTTTTGCGTGACCATACGAACGATAGCCGCGTCAAACTTGTTGCCCGCCATTTTTACGGAGCGCGACTGAACTATTCCGTTAAACGAAACGATAGCCACATCCGACGTACCGCCGCCGATATCCACGACCATAGTACCATTGGGCTTGGAAATGTCCACGCCCGCGCCGATAAGCGCCGCGATAGGCTCCTCAATAAGAAAGACCTTGCGTGCGCCCGCCGACAGCGCCGCCTCAACGACCGCTCTGCGCTCCACATCGGTAACGGAACTGGGAACGCACAAAACAACACGCGGTCGAGCCATAACTCCGTTGTTTACGATAGTTATAAACTCCTTTATCATTGCCTGCGTCATATCGTTGTCCGAAATAACGCCGTCCTTAAGCGGACGAACCGCCACAATATACTCGGGCGTTCTGCCGATCATTTTGTACGCTTCCGTGCCGACAGCCACAACCGCCTTTTTCTTGCGGTCGTAAGCCACCACGGACGGCTCGTTCAAAACGATACCTCTGCCTGCGATAGTTATTATGATGTTTGCCGTACCAAGATCTATTCCAATATCAACTGCCATATTTTTTACTCCCGTTAATTTTTGCACTATAAAATCAAATTTGTTGATTTTCTCGTTTCTCCCGCCCGCGGCTTGGAGAAACGGTATTTTCAAAATCACAGCGTAATCGCCGTATAAAACTATAACATACTTTTATATTATACCACATAGTTAGCAAAAATTCAACAGTAAAATTCCCAAATTATTCATCATGAAAGCAGCGTTTTTTGTTACCGATAAGCTCCCTTATCATTTCGGAGAGCACAAGCTTACGCACAGGCTCCATTCTTTCGGTAAGCTCCGGAGAGCCGCGCCGCTGCGCCGCCTTACTTATTCTCGCGAACCGTACCGGAACGCGCTCCGCGATAATGCGCGAAAAAACCTCGACGCACTTATCGCAGCTGCACGCGTTAAAGCGGTCAAGTATCTCGGGAGCCTCGTATTCAATGGCGAGCTGAGTAAGGTTTACGACCACGGTGCCGTCGACATCGGAAAACTCCTCCCCCATTTCACGCTTCATAAGGCGCGACAAAGGTTCTCTGCCGCTAAGCTGCCGCGGAATACGGCTCTTCCCCGCTAAAATCACGGGGTTTGTCGAGCTTTTGTCCTGTTCCAGCAACTTCATAACCTGTGGAGTTTTGTTGCTTCGTTCAAGCTTTATTTCCTCTGACTGCTTGTCCGATTTCTTAGTGCTTTTATTCGCTTTCGCGGTCTTTGCGCCATTAGACTTGCGCGGTTTTCTGCTCATTTGCCTTGACCCGCTTTCTTTTGACCGGCGTTACGCGGCTCAGTCAGTTCTTTTACAAACGCCTTGAACTCAGTCGCGGACTTACTTTTCGGACTGTATGTGATAATACTCTCGCCATGTGCGGGAGCTTCGGCAATGGAAACGCTCGCGCTTATTTTTGTTTTAAAGATTGTAGTGCCAAGCTGTTCCGCGATGACTTGCGCAATGTCCTCAACATCCTTTGTCAGCGTGTAGTGCGGATTGTACTTATTGAGCAAAATTCCTCGAACGCACAGCGATTTATTGTAATAACGCTTTACTGCAAAGATAGTCTGCTTTAATTGTGCAATTCCCTGCAGCGATAAAATTTCACATAACATGGGAATAACAAGCTCGTCCGACGCGGTATAAGCGTTTATTGTTAAAACAGATAAAGCGGGCGGCGTATCCAGAATGATGTAGTCGTACTTTTTGGAAAGCCCGCTCAACTGCTCGCGCAGCACGTACTCGCGTCCAACGCCCGTCATCTCAAGCTCCAGACCCGAAAGCAGTATATTTGACGGCACGACGTCACATATCTCACCCTTTATAATTGCGTCGGATATTTCGCAATTCCCTTTCATCACATCGTAAATTGTGAAATTGTCGTCCGCTTCAATACCCAAACTGAAACTCAGGTTTCCTTGCGGGTCGAGGTCGATCGCGAGAACTCTTTTTCCCAGCCGAGACAGCTCTCCGCAAATCGAGCAGCAGGTGGTGGTTTTACCGACGCCGCCCTTTTGATTTGTAACAGCAATTACTTTTGCCAAAACGATTCCTCCAAGTCAATGTAGTTTTGGATTTAGGGAAGTGCTGATTGAATCGGGGTGTGCAGATTGCAAAGCAGATTTTTTGTCAGATTGTGCAAATTTGCCGCCGACGGGCTTACGCTCGTTAATGAAAATTTGTACAAGATGACGGAAAATATGCAAGCAAGATGTGCACATCCGATTTAATCAGGGCTTCCTTAATTAAACAAGGGCGCGCGAAGCATGCCGCGCGCCCATTTTGATCGGAAACAATTGTCACCTTTCAATTGTGCAATATCAATAGCCCTCGGGATCGATATACTCGCCCGATTCGCTGTCTTCCGGAACGTAAACGTGGTAGTTGGTCTTACCGTTCTTCTTAACGAAGTACATCGCCGTATCGGAGAACGAAAGCAGCTCATTGACATCCTCGGTGTGGTCGGGACAATAAGAGATACCGATGGACGCTCTAACGTTGATAAGTTGACCGTCAGACGCCGTATAGCCCACCATAAGCTCATCAATGATATCTAAAGCAATTTGTTCGGAATTTGCTATATCTTCTTGATCAGTGTAGCAAAGTACAAACTCGTCGCCGCCGAAACGTCCCGCGAAGCCGCCGCGGTCATCGACTTTCTTGCGAATAGTATCCGCAACGTAACGGATAACCTCATCGCCTACTGTGTGTCCGTAACGGTCGTTGATAAACTTAAAGTCGTCAACGTCTATGAACATTATGCCTATCTTCTTCAAACCTCTGCGTTCAAGCTCCCCTTTAAGCATTCTGATAAATGTGCTTCTGTTGTAGAGCTGTGAAAGGAAGTCGTAGCTTGCGCGCTCGGAAAGCTGAAGCTCCATTTTCTTTTCATTGTCAATATCGCTGATAACGCCGATAACACGAAGCGGCTCACCGAGACGATCGCAGATAACGGTAGCGGAAACGGAAGCCCAAATAGTAGCTCCGTTCTTGGTTTGAAGCTGATACTCGGCGGACATCTTGTCCTTGCTCTTAAGCAAAGCGTTGATATCGCGCTTGTATTTGTCCGCGTCCTCTTCGCTCATAAGTGAATCAAGGAATCTGCCGTTTGCAAGCGCCGCAGTCTCGGGCTTGATATCGAACTTTGTGAAAATATTATCGGAAACGTACATTGATTCCTTATGAAAATCCCACTCGAACAGCATATTATCGGACAAATTCGCAATAGCGCGGTAGCGCTGGCTGTTCATATTAACTTCGTCAAGGAACTCATTAAAGGAGTTCTGGATCATACTAAGCTCGCTCTTATTGTTTTTAACATCAAAGCGCATTGAAGCAATACCGTCATCAAAGTTGATATTGTCGATCTTCTTAAGTATATCGTGCATATTGCCCACGAATCTGTTTACAATCACAAATCCGATAGCGGAAGCCGCCAGTGCGCTGACAACGATCAACGCCCAAGCAATGATATTCGTTTTGGAAACGAACGAAGAAAATCCGCCTGCGTCTGTGATGCCGACCCACGCCCATGAAGGAGCTTCCGAGATACTTCCTGCCGCGTAAGCGAATTTTCCGCTCTTCTTCGTATAAATGCCACCTGAAGATTCCTTATTCACCTCATCAAAAATCTTTCCCGACTCGGAGACCAACGCCGAATCAACCTCGGAGGATTTCATAACCTTTACGTTTCCGTCGGAGTTTATGGCGTTTCCGTCGCGGTCAATAAGCGCGAGGTGCGCGTTTTCATCAAGATATGTTCCACTCAAAGCCGACATAAGGTTGCTTTCCGCCTCGGGCGAAATAACAAGGCAGACATAGCCCAGAACAACGTTGGTTTTATTATCCGGATCGGCGTCTATCGCGTGAGAAACAAAAAACGAGTCAAAGCCGTAACATTCCCACCACTTAACGCCAGATACAGCGGGCATATCGTCTTCGCTGAAATTCTCAAAGCTGTCGGTCTGTTGATTCAAGTTTGAAACAATAACCGAGCCGTCTTTTCCGATAATAAGAGTGTCGTAAATATCAGGATTTTGATCGCCAACCGCCTTTATTTCGTACAATCCGTCGGTGTTCCCGTTTTTAGCGCTGGAAATTACCGTATCCATCTTTGAAAGCGCCGTAGCCTGCGCCACATAGCTTTCAAACAGCGTATTGATCATTCCCGCTTTTGACTTCGACACATCGGACAACTCATTCATCCTTACGTTATTGGCGTATCCGATAATAGAGAAAGTTCCCACGCCGCCGAGAATAAGCACCGGAAGTATAGTAAACGCGACCAGAATACCTACAAGTCCGAACTTCAAACTTTTTTTCTCCATCTTTCATCCCCCTAGCATTATATGAATATATGATATTAAGTCATCACTGTAATCCCGTTTCCGCAAAACGTCATTTTCCCTATGCCGATTCGTGGACGTTGTGTGACATTGATACGATTTAAAACCGCGTTTCGTTATTCATTATACATAACACGCCGTGATTTCATTCCTCAACCGTTATACCTGCCATACTGTGCTTCACCTTCAACCCCTTTTGCACGAGCCTCCGACTGGACTTTAAGTATAAATTTACCAATACGATCCTCCTGTGCCGCCGTAAGCCCCTGGAACTCACAGCCATAACCCATCAGAGAGCCGTCGGGATTTCGCTGTACCCTCAGTATCTTTGCCGAAGCGTTAAGAGGCGCGTCAACAAAAAGATCTATATCAAAACAAACCAAATCGCCCGCCATAAATTCATAATCCGCGCACATGACAAATATTCCGCCTACGTTTATGTCTTTTATCTCAATGTCGACCGGTTCGTCAAAACGTATTGTTTTTTCATCTCGCACTAAAAACAGCGCTCTTCCCTTTTCCCTGACCTTTATTTTGAAATATCTGCGGCGTTCCTTAAGCACTTGCGAATCGTTTGAGCGCAATATCTTTATGTTCAGCTGGGTAGCCATCGAAACAGATACCGCGCCTGAATATTTTATCCTATCCGCGCTTTTTGTTGTGGTAACAACGGAAACAATGGTATTTCTTTCAAGTTCGGGCAGATCCTTGCCCTTTATAATAACTATGTTGTCTTCGTCTGACATCATATTTTTGGGAAGCGTAAAACCCCGTTCCGTGGTAACCAAAAGCCTGTCTCTGTCATCGAGCACCTCAACTTTTATCACCTTACTTCCGAATATCAAACGCATCAAGCCTCTATTCTGTAATGTATTTGAACGAATTTAAATTTGACATGATATAACATCATACAATTATCCACATACTATTATACAATATTCACGCAAATAAATCAAGTACTATCTAAAAATTTCTAAAAAAATCACAGAATTTTTTAGAAATTTTAGTCAAGGTAACGGCTGTTAATATATATTAATTAGTTGTTTTCAACTATATCCACGCCCTCGGCTTCTTTCTCAAAACCGCCCGAAATATGAATTTTCAGCGAAAAAACCAACTTCTCACGCTCAAAGCAGAACTCGCGTTCCTCAAGGAAGGGCGGCTCGCCTTCCTTTTCACTCGCCCTGACGCTGAGCATAACTCCCGAAACGCCGCCCCATGTCTTATCCTCAAGCGAACTTTCCGCATAATACCCCGCCGCGTTGACATTCATCACAAGCTCGTCTTTTGCGGCGGAGAGAAGCTGTCTAGCGGAGGTCTCGCCCTTGTTCACCTCGGAAAATAACGCGAACACCTCACCGCCCGAATTTTTCGCCTTGAACACCAGTCGCTCGCCGCTGTCCTCATACGCCTTTTTCAGTTCTTCCGCGGAACCGTAGTCTCCCGCCAGCGACTTATACATATCCTCGTATACGTCGTCGCCAGTAAAAGTCTGCCAATCGTTCGGGTAACTAAGACTTATATTCGCATTTTTGATAGCAGCCATTCCGTTTTGATATGAAACGCCGTTTTTACAGCCGCAAAGCAGCGCAGCAAACGCCGATATTACCGCCAAAAGCGTGCATTTTACCTTCATTTCAACATCTCCGTTCATTTTAAAAGCCGCGCGATGTCTTCGGGCAACGGACTTTCCACCGTAACGCTCTCTCCCGAAATCGGCAGCCTAAGCCGCATTTTTCCGCAATGCAGAGCCTGCCGCTTTATTTCGGAGCGGTCGCCGCCGTACATATCGTCTCCGCAGAGCGGAAATCCGATATACGCGAAATGCACGCGTATCTGGTGAGTTCTTCCCGTTTTGAGCGAGATTTCCAGAAGTGTTCTGCCATTTTTTCGCAGTATAGGCTTGTAAAGCGTCAAAGCGCGCTGTCCGTCCTCGCGCACCTCGCGCTTTATAATACTGCCGTCCGCCCTGCCTATCGGCGCGTCGATCTCACCGCCGCTCGTTATCTCTCCGCTGACTACGGCGTAATAGGTTTTTTCGATCCCGTCACGCAAGACCGCTGCCGCAAGCTTGTTTTTAGCGCAGACGATAAGTCCCGAGGTATCCTTATCCAATCGGTGAACGGGACGAAACGCGCTTTCGGGATAAAGTGCCGCGTAAAGATTTCCCAATGTATCGGCGTAATGAACTATCGACGGATGAACTGCGAGATTGGGCGGCTTGTCAAAAATCACGATATCCTCGTTCTCAAACGCAATATCGGCTTTAACGCCCGGATTAGGCACCACCGCGCCGCTGTCCTCCATACACACTTTAACGACGTCGCCCGCGCTCAATATATCCACGGTGCGGAGGATATCTCCGCCGCGCGTAAGTCCGCCGTCCGCTTTCAGCTTCTTAATCAGTTTATGCGAGAAACCCCGTTTTTGCAAAAACCTTTCGGCGCGCTCGCCGCTTTCCTTTTCGGAGACTGCAAACTCCAATTCGCGCGTCATTTTGTAAGACCCAGCTTCGTGAGGTTGCCGTCCTCAACGAACGTCGCCGCGTTATACATAAACAGCACCTGAGAGTATTCGTCAAAGTCAATGATCTGATGCAGATCGGTGCCGATATACCGCAAATCAACCATAGCGATCTTGCTGTAATGGTTAGCCAAAAACGGCACAAGCGAATGCGCGTAGCTGTCCTTAACGATAAGCAGCGTTTTATCGTTGTCAACGTCGGTCTCTATTGTCACGAGCGGCACGTTGCTGCCCGTGAAGCTCGAGTACTTATCCTTTTCGTTCAGAAAATCGCGCACGTAAAGACTGTCATATTCGGTCACCTTGTCGCCGTCCGTGCAAGTCATCTTGATTTTCGGCTCGTTTTTCGCGAGCGTGAAATATTCGATGCTGTCGGGCGTTACGCTGTCGTCAAGGGTCTTACTGTAAAGCGTTCCTTGAAAATCACGGCTGGCGGTTTCTATATTGAACGAATTGTAGCCGTAAGCCGCGTAGCCCAGCGCTTTCGCTGCCGACTGATACGCGTAAAACGCGCCGAGACTGGTCCAATGATGATCGGTGCGGTAATAGACATATTCGTCCTTAGTGCTTGAAAGATAGCTGCGGCAGTCAATGGTGCCTACGTTTACCGCCGCATGATACGCCGTTTCAATAACGGCTCTCTCGCTTATCATATCCATATAGCTCGGAATCTTATTTGTATAAAGCTCCTGAACCGTGGGAGCAATCATCATAAACATCTGCTTTTCGGGGAAACGCTCCGCGAAATCGTTTATCGCGTTTATATTATTGTAAAACTGCTCTTGATCGAACGGCTTTAAAAGCTGTATCATTTGATCGTCAACGGTATAAACGCCGTTTATCTCTTGTTTTCCCGAAAGCCTTTGAATTCCGTTTGAAGCCTTTACCCAAGTCTCGCGCCCAACAAGATGATCGCAGAGAAACGTCTCAAAATCATCTTTAAACGCGTCGCCGTTTCTGGAGTTAATGTACTGCCACTTCACGGAATCCCAAACATCCGCGAAGTTTTCGGCGGACTCTAATTTTTTCGTGTTTACAACGCTCGGCATCTGTTCAAGAAACCTGTTCTCGTTCTCGCTTTTCTCCTTTTTCGGGAGGATCGCGGTCGCCAGAGACGTTCCGCCCAACACGACGGCGAAAAGCGCTATCATCAGCTTGTTCGGCGTCATTTTAAAATTCTTCATTTTTACCTCCGTTCGTTCTCAGAAGTTGAAGTAAAGAAACGGGTGATAGCTTGAAGTGGTGATAAACGCGACTGAAGCCATCATCACGGCGGTCTGTACTATCGGATAGCCGTAAAGCATCCACTTTGGCGCTTTTTCTTTAATGTATGCGCTTATGCGTTTGAGGATGTCAGTGCTGCCGATAATGCAGACGGAGAATACAATGCCGTAATTCACAATAGCGTTTAGAGCGAAATTGCCTATCCGGAAACCATTCGCGCCGAACATCACGCCCACATAGCCGAAAATTCTGCCGAACACCTCCGAAAAATGCACAGTTCCCGCGGGCACATAGTCGAACATCACCCAGCCAATAACTACCAAAACGAATGTGTAGAGCCAACTGAAAAAGCTTGGTATTTTCTCAAGAGCCTTGCCCAGAAACAGCTTCTCGATAACGATAAGTATACCGAAATACGCGCCCCAGATCATAAAATTCCAAGAAGCGCCGTGCCAAATGCCCGTTACGGTCCAAACTATCAAAAGGTTTATAACGGTGCGCGGCAGACCCTTTCGCGAACCGCCCAGCGGAAAATAAAGATACGACTTGAACCACCCGCCGAGCGTCATGTGCCAGCGCCGCCAAAACTCGCTTATCGACTTTGACATATAAGGATAGTTGAAGTTCTCGGGAAAATTGAAGCCCATCATCTTTCCCAAACCTATCGCCATATCGGAGTAACCCGAAAAGTCAAAGTAAATCTGGAAAGTGAATGCGATTATCCCGAGCCAAGCGTCCGGGGCGGTGAGCGTGGATAACTCGACCGCCTTGACGGAATCCCACAGCGCGCCGACGTTATCGGCGATCAACACTTTTTTGCCTAAGCCAGTAATAAAGCGCGATATACCGGCGCCTACCATATCCTCGGTTATCGAGCGGTCGTCCAACTCGTTCTGCACGTCCTCATAACGGACGATCGGTCCCGCAACTATCTGCGGAAACAGCGTAACAAACGCCATAAAGCTTACGGCGCTTTTCTGCACGCGTATCTTGCGGCGGTACAGATCAATGGTGTAGCTCATTGACTGGAACGTGAAAAAGCTTATTCCGATAGGCATAGGCAGCTTGTCTATCTCGCCGTTTATCCCGCTGAACATCACGTTAAACAGCCTTACGAACGGGTTCGTGATATCAAGCCCGAACCACCCGTTTATCGAACTTATCAAAAAATCCGAGTATTTGAAAATTCCCAGCAATCCCAAATTCATTATAATAGAGATAAGCAGGCACGCCTTTCGGACTTTTGGCTTATCGTCGTTTTTGTCCATAATTCTACCCGCCGTATAATCTATAAATGTGCTGAGTATCATTACAAACACGTAAAGCGGTTCGCCCCAACCGTAAAAAAGCAGACCGCTTACCAGGATAACGATGTTCTTACCCTTTTTCGGCACTATGTAGTATAATATCAAAACTATCGGCAAAAACGCTAACATAAACGTCAGTCCCGAAAAAACCATTACGCCGTTCCCCCTTACATTTTGATGAGCCGTAAAAATTCGTCGCGCGAGTACATTGCGTTAAGCGTCTCCAGCAGCATATTCGCCGAAAGCCGCTCGGGCAGTCCCAAGCGCTTTTGCAGCTCCGCGCGTTTTTCGGAAGAGCCGTCCGCGCCGATAAGTCCCAAGTCCATAAGGTCGGCTTTGGTGATAGGCTCTCCGCGGCTTTCCGACTTTTCCGCGAGTACCCCCGCTTTTCGGAACGCTTCGAGCAATACCCCGTCCGAAATGCCCTCTACTCCCAGCAGACCTTGCTTTGACGGCTCACGCTTGCGGCGCTCCTTGCCCTTGATATCCGGCACGTATACGTGAATGACCTCGCCATCCCTCGCCAGTTCCTTTATTTTATTGCGTATCTGAAAACCCGCGCTGTCGCTGTCGGTGAGAATAACTATTCCCGTAGTCCGAGCGAGCGTTTTGATAAGTTCCGCGGTCTCTTTATCTTTGTATATCGAAAAGCCGTTCACGGGCACTATCAATGCGTCGATAACATTCGATAACCTTATTTTGTCGTATTTTCCCTCGACTATCACGGCTTGCTTTATCTTGACCATAATCCCCCCGATGACAGCGTTAGACAACTGACGATATACGCTTGCTGACGTATTTCAAGATGTTGATATAACGCCGATACTCGCAAACTATCTTGGCAGCGCCGCTATTTCCACTATTGCCTGCTCAATAAGCTGACGGCGGTCGGCTTTAGAGGAATTCAAAAGACGGTTGGCTTTGTAAAGTATCGCCACACAATCCGCGAGATATGTCACCGAAAGCTTATTCGCCGCCGAATACGTGTTCTTCATAACGAACGCGCGTCGACCGTAGTTCAAAGCAGCCGCCGCTTCGGAATAGGACTTCCGCGCCGACTGTCCCAGCTTCGCGCGGTAAAGGTCGACAAAATGCCCCGAAAGCGCCGCCATAATGATTATCGGCTCCACGCGCTGAATGAAAAGCGCGTCCAGAATTTTCAAAGCCTTGCCCGCGCGCCCGGAAAAAAGTTCCTTGGCGAGGTCGTAGATATTCGATTCGACGCGCTTCGGCACCAGTGCGTCTATATCCTCACGCGTTATCTCGCCGCTTTGCCTGTAGGCGCACAGCTTCTCGGTCTCGGTTTGCAGAAGCGAGAGACTGCCGCCGACACATTCCGAAAGATAAGCGGCGTTGGCGTTTGAAAGCTCACAGCCCGCGCGGCGGCACTTTGCAATCGCCATACCCTCTGTCTTTGCCTCAGAAAACTGCGCCAGCTCACAGACTATACCGTTTTTGTCCGCAGTCTCGATAAGCTTTTTCATACGCGCCTTGCCAAGCTTTTCCTTAAACTTTTTCGGATCTCCCTCAACGTTTTCGCGCGTTATAATTATAACGGTCGAGTCGGGAATGTCGGAAAGCAGCGCGGTATAATCCTCAAACTCGTCCTTTTCAAGACAGTCGGGATCGAAATTTTTCAGCAGAACGCATTTGCGCTCGGCGAAAAACGGCAAACTGTCCGCGAAATCCGAAAGCTCATCGATTTTCGGAGGTCTGTCCTCGCGAGAACCTTTATCCGCGCCCGGCACAAGCGAGTATTTCCGAAAATTCATCTCTCGCTGTTCGGGCGAAACGGCAAGAGATATCAGCTTATCCGTGTACATTCGGATAAGAAAATCCTCCTCGCCGTAAAGCAGATAAAGCCGCGCAAGCTGACCCTTCTTTATGTCCGCGCCCAACGCCTGTTCCGTTATCTTCATACCATACTGCCGTTAAGCTGACTGCCGCCCAGAATATGGAAGTGCAAGTGCCGAACGCTCTGGCAGCCGTGCTCCCCAACATTGGAGACCACGCGGTAGCCCTTTTCCAGACCCTCGTTTTTAGCTATCTCGGCAATCTTCGCGAAAATGTGCGATACTATCGCCACATTCTCGGAATTGAGTTCGTCCACGCCGCCGATATGCTCTTTGGGGATAACGAGAATGTGCGCGGGCGCCTGAGGGTTGATGTCGCGGAACGCCAATATCTTATCGTCCTCATATATCTTTGTCGAGGGAATTTCCCCCGCGATTATTTTGCAGAATAAACAGTCCATAATTCCTCCTTATTCATCCTTAGTCATCTCATCGGGTTCAATCAAATCGGGGTTATTAAAATCGAGATTGGTCATATCGACCTCGGTCATATCCGACTCGGTCATATCCGACTCGGGCATATCCGACTCGGGCATATCCGGCTCGGGCATATCCGGCTCGGGCATATCCGGCTCGGTCATATCGACCTCGGTCAAATCCGGCTCGGGCATATCCGGCTCAATCACATCGGACTCGGGCATATCAACCTCGGACAAATCGGACTTGGTCAAAGCCGTTTTCAGTTTCTTTTCCCAAAGCAGCTTTAACAGCGTCACTATCAAAAAACTTAGGAAACATACTATCTCCGTAAACAACACCATCAACAATACGCTGGATGTGAAGTTTCTGCCGGGAAAATATTTTATTACAATTACGCGCGCAGTTCGATGATTAAGGAAAATCGTAAGCGAAAGTGGCGCAAAATACCGCATCCACTTAAACTCAAACAAACGCACGAGATAGCTTTGTCCACTGAAAGTAATGGCAATGGCTATTGGCAATAACGGCAGCGCAGCCATTACAGATTTCTCTTTGCGCAAAGCAAACCAAGCCGCAAAAAATATCCCGTAAAGCGCGACCTCCGCTATCGTAAGCATCACCCGCACGTTTCTGTTCGCGTTTTTATTAATATGCGTATAAATACTGTAAGCGCAGATACCGAATGACAATCCGCAAAACGCGTCAAGGATACCGCCGGTGAACACGCCTACGACATCGTAATTAAAAAACAGTACGCCCTTATCCGTATTCCACATATATAAATACAGAGATATCGACGCTAAAGGCGCCAAAACGTTCACAGTAAAATCCCGCTTTTTAAAAAGCATATAAGCAAGCGGCAGCATACAGAAAAACATCGCGGCAATGTACCACGCGGGGCGGTTGAGCATATAAGTCGACGAGCTCTGTATCAAAAGCAGTTCAGGAATACTTCTCACCAATTTATTCCACAAAGCCTCAAAAGACGTGTGATACGCAATACGGGTGACCACGGCGCATATAACGAGCGCCGTGCCCCAGTTCAAAGCCAAAGCCTTGAATTTTTTCATAACGAAAGTTATAGCGGCTTTTCCCGGCTCGTTTCCGGTATAGTTCCGTTTAATTATACTGTTTGCCATAAACATTCCGGAAAGGATAAAATAAAAATGAACGGCGGCTCTGCCGAGCATTGGCGGCAAGGTTATTTTCGTGCCGGAATATTCAAGAGCCGAGGTATGCGACCAAAAAACAAAGACGGCAAACACCAGCTTTAGAAAATCCAGCTCGTAATTTCTGCGTTTGTTTGTTTTTTTCAGATCGCTTTCAGCGGGGTTTTGAAGCTCTGTATTTTGCATTAAACGCCCTCCTTATCATAGTCCGTTACTTAACATATTTCGCCGCGATATCCGCCGCCGCTTTCAGCGCTTCGGGGATCTTCGCCGCGTCGGGAACGCCCGCCATAGCCTGGTCGGGCTTTCCGCCGCCCTTGCCGCCTGCAACGGCAGCCACTTCTCTTACGATAGTACCCGCGTTCGCGCCCTTTGCCACCGCGCTCTTCGAGCATTTGCAGAGAATGTTGCTCTTGCCCTCGTTGGTTCCCGCAAGCACCGCGATAAAGCAGTCGTACTTATCTGCAAGACTGTCGCCGACCTTGCGGAGACCGTCCGCGCCCATACCGTCAAGCGCCGCCGTAATAACTTTCACGCCGTTCACGTCCGACTCGTCCAAATTGCCGAGCTGAGCGTTAGCCGCCGCTTGCTGCATTTGTTCTATCTTCTTGTCCTTTTCACGGAGCTCGCTCATCAAACTTGTCAAACGGTTTACAAGTTCGCCGCTCTGCGTTTTGAGAATAGCCGCCGCCCGGTCAACTGTATCAAGCGTATCGTACAGCAAATTCAACGTATTAGCGCCCGTTACTGCTTCGATACGGCGCACGCCGCTTGCTACCGAGCTTTCGGATACTATTTTAAATAAGCCTGCCTCCGCGGAGTTCTTCAAATGAGTACCGCCGCAGAATTCCGTGGAGTAATCGCCGACTGAAACAACGCGGACGGTATCGCCGTACTTCTCGCCGAACAGCGCCATAGCGCCCTTTTTCTTCGCTTCTTCTATCGGCAGAACCTCGGTAACAACGGGTACGGCTTTCAGGATCTCCGCATTTACGGCTTGCTCAACACGCGCGATTTCGTCCTTTGTCATCGCGCTGAAGTGCGTGAAGTCGAAACGGCAGCGGTAAGGGTCAACGTAAGAACCGCTCTGATGAACGTGATCGCCCAAAACCTCTCGTAAAGCCGCTTGAAGAATATGACAGCAAGTGTGGTTGCGCTCGGTTGCCTTGCGCGAGTTCGCGTCTACTCTCGCGGTTACGGTATCGCCGGTGGAAAATCCGCCCGAAATAACCTTGCCGAAACAGATAAACTGCCCTTGCAAATCGAACCGCGGTCGCCGACTTGTCCGCCCATTTCCGCATAGAACGGCGTTTTTTCGATAACAACGCCGATTTCGTCGCCTTGTCCGCACAAATCGGCAATCTCGCCGTTTTTGGTAATCGCGAGTATCTTGGTTGCACACTCAAGCGTATCATAACCTACAAATTCGGTGGTTAACTTGTCAAGCTCGGAATTTTTCGCGTTATCCCAACCGCCGCCGAGCTTTTTATTCTCTCGCGCGGTCTGCTTCTGAACTTTCATACACTCCGCAAAACCATCCTCGTCCGCTTCAAAGCCGTTTTCATGCAGTATTTCCTTAGTGAGGTCTACTGGGAAGCCGTAAGTGTCGTGCAGCTTGAAAACGTCCTCACCCTTAAGGGTCTTTTCACCCGACTTCTTGAGGTTTTCAATCATCTCGCCGAGAATTTCCGTACCCTTGTCAATGGTTTTGGAGAAACTCTCCTCCTCGGTTTGGATAACTTTCTTGATGTAAGCGCGCTTCTCGCCGAGTTCGGGGTAAGCGGAGAGATTTTCATCGATAACGGTGTCGCACACCTCATACAAGAACGCCTTGTGATAGCCGAGCAGTCTGCCGTGACGCGCGGCTCTGCGGAGCAGACGGCGCAGAACATAGCCGCGACCCTCGTTTGACGGCAGAATACCGTCGCCCACCATAAAGGTGGTGCTTCTGATATGGTCGGTGATAACGCGGATAGAGATGTCCTTCTTCTCGTCGTCGTGATAATTCACACCTATTATTGAGCATATCTTGCCCATAATATTCTTGACGGTATCGACTTCAAAAAGGTTGTCCACGCCCTGCATTACGCACGCGAGACGCTCCAAGCCCATTCCGGTATCTATATTCTTTGTGGCAAGCTGGGTATAGTTGCCCTTGCCGTCGTTGTCGAACTGCGTAAATACGTTGTTCCAGATCTCGATTATGCGGTCGTTCTCCTCGGCTTCCTCAAAGGAATTGAGCGGACCGTACTTTTCTCCTCTGTCGAAATGAATTTCACTACACGGACCGCACGGACCGCTGCCGTGCTCCCAGAAATTGTCCGCCTTGCCGAGCTTTACTATACGGTCTCTCGGTACGCCTATCTCGTTCGCCCAGATATCGCCCGCTTCATCGTCTTCTTCGTAAATGGTGACCCAGAGTTTTTCCTCGGGTATCTCCAACACTTTTGTAAGATACTCCCAAGCCCAAGAGATAGCCTCGTGCTTGAAATAATCGCCGAAAGAGAAATTGCCGAGCATTTCAAAATAAGTGCCGTGTCTTGAAGTGTGACCTACGTTCTCAATATCCGGCGTTCTTATGCACTTCTGACAGGTCGTCACGCGGTGCCGCGGCGGCTCCTCTATACCTTGAAAAAATTTTTTAAGCGGCGTCATACCCGCGTTTATAAGCAATATGGAATTGTCGTCCGCAGGCGGCACGAGCGGGAAACTTTGCATTCTTAAATGTCCCTTGCTCTCAAAAAATTTCAAATAACTCTCGCGGAGTTCGTTAAGTCCCATCCATTTCATAGCTGTTACGTCCTTTCGTTTTGCGGGAGCCGAATCTCCCAAAAATTACATACATATTTTATTATACCTCATTTCTCGAAATTTGTCAATACACTTTTTATGAAAATACGCGGGGTTCTGTTAATCACAAACACGCTCTGCGAAACTGCGGCTAAAAAAATGCAAAAAAGTACTTTTCAAATAAGAAAAAATATGCTATAATAAAAAAGTATATGTAAAAAGGGGCTGAAAAAGTGAGTTGGAGCTTTATTTCCGAGGATTGGGAAAACATTTCACTGCACGACTGCGATATAAGCGGATTTACGCTTGACAAAGACTTTGTGATAGCTTTTGAATACGGCTTCGACGTATGCAAGGAAAACCCGCAAAACTTAAGCGGGCGGCACAAGCGCACGGGCAATGCGGCGATCGTTCTCAAAAACGGCGCATTTCACTCGGCAGAATATCCGTCCTACGAAGATAACGGAAAAGAAGTTCCCGCGCAAAACATTGATTTTTCGGAACTTTCAGAACTTGAACTTGAAGTTTTCGATTACTATTTTGAAAACGGAGTTTTTACGCTTGAATGTATTACTCTGCACGGCGAATTCTGCAAGGTAAAATTAACTTGCGGAAAGCCGCTGTTTTGTTGGAACGAATTCACCGAGGACGCTTGGTTTCAGGAGTAATAAAATGACAATAACTAAACAGAAAATCAAAAACGCGTTTCTGAAATGTCTGCCGATGCTGATAGTATTGGTGAGCACGGGCATTTTCATTTTCGCGATAAAATTTGTAATAGGAATATTTTACGAGCCGAAAGACACGGTTTACACAAAGGAATACGGCGGTGAAAAATTCACAGTTGTGCACTGCTATCAAAACCCCGCGAGCCACTATTACCTGCTACCCGCCGACTTTGAATTTGATGAGAACCGCTATAAAAAGGCAGGATCGGAGCATGATAAAATACACTATTCCGACGCGCCCTTGGCGATGTTCACGCTTAACGAAACGGCGCTCAATATGGATAACACAACGGTGAAAACCGTACTCTCCAAAACGGGATTGAACGTCTATCAATTCGGAGAGTTCGTGATCTACAAACTTGAGGGCGAGTACGGAGTTTTCGCTCCGCTACGTGACTACGAGGAAAGCGCCACAAAGCGCAAAAACGACCTTTATGTGATTAGACAGCTTCTTAAAAACGATACATGGAAAGCGTTCGAGCTGCCTGATTGGGAAGAAGAGGACGAGTTCAAAGATAAACTTGAAAAAATCGAATGGTATCTTGATAACGAATATAACGAGGATAATTAGAGTGTGAATGCAAAAGGGGAAAAATTATGGACAACTGGCTTAAACTTTCAATAATAGTCTCGATAGGAGCGTTGATGCTTATAATTTTTATCGGTATCATAATTTTTATATGCACCTATCATACGAGAATTTACAAGCGCTTTAAAAAGCCCGTCAAAACAATGGGCATAATCGACAAGACGGAATATGTCCGCGGAGGCAACGATTATAACGGGGGATATGAAACACCCGATTACTACATAGTAACCTACTCCTATACCGATAGTACGGGACAGCGCCGCACTGCCTCGTTTCAATGGCAGCGGAATATCGGCAAAGCAGGGAACAAGATTGCGCTGCATTACGACAGTCAAAATCCGCAGGATAGCATCGCCGACTGTCAGCTTAAATACGGTAAAAATCTTTGGTGGAAAGTGCTGATAGCTCTTGCCATTATTCTCGTACCCTCAATTTTTATCGCAATTTATTTAGAAAAATAAACGGAGGTAAATTCTTTTGGAATATCAGAACAAAATACGCAATTTCTGCATAATAGCGCATATCGACCACGGAAAATCCACGCTTGCCGACAGAATTCTGGAGCAGACCGAGACCGTGGCAAAGCGCGATATGGAGGAACAGCTGCTCGACAATATGGATATCGAACGTGAGCGCGGAATTACTATAAAAGCCCGCGCCGTTCGTCTTAAATATCACGCGGACAACGGCGGGGACTACATCTTCAATCTTATCGACACTCCGGGTCACGTCGATTTTAACTACGAGGTTTCGCGGTCGCTGGTCGCCTGTGAGGGCGCAATCCTGATAGTGGACGCTTCTCAGGGCATTGAGGCGCAGACACTTGCCAACACCTATCTGGCAGTGGAAAACGACCTTGAAGTCGTACCGGTTGTGAACAAAATCGACTTGCCGAGCGCTCAGCCGCAAGTCGTTAAAGAGGAAATCGAAAACGTTATCGGCATCGAAGCTATGGACGCGCCCGAGATATCCGCGAAAATGGGAACGAATATTCACGCGGTTATGGAAGAGATCGTAAACAAGATACCCGCTCCCAAAGGTGACACCGAAGCGCCGCTCAAAGCGCTTATCTTTGACAGCTACTATGACAGCTACAAGGGCGTTATCGTTTATGTCCGCGTAAAAGAGGGTACTATAAGACCCGGCGACAAGATACGAATGATGGCAAGCGGCGCGGAATTTGTCACAGTTGAAGTCGGTTATATGGGAGCTACCGAGCTTGTTCCGTGCTCCGAATTAAAAGCCGGAGAGGTCGGCTATATTGCGGCTTCGATAAAGTCCATAGGAGATACTAAAGTCGGCGATACGGTCACTTCTGCGGTCTCCCCCGCCGCCGAGCCTTTGGCGGGCTACCGCGAGGTCAATCCCATGGTGTTCAGCGGTATCTACCCCGCCGACGGCGCGAAATATCCCGATCTGCGCGACGCTCTTGAAAAACTGCAATTGAACGACGCGTCTTTATCGTTCGAGCCGGAAAGTTCTGTAGCATTGGGCTTTGGCTTCCGCTGTGGATTTTTGGGACTTCTCCACATGGACGTGGTTCAGGAGCGTATCGAGCGCGAGTACGATCTTGACATTATCACGACCGCGCCCTCGGTAGTCTACAAAATTGAAACGACGGACGGCGAAGTCAAAATGATAGACAACCCGTTCAACTTCCCCGACACAACGCTGATAAAGCAAGCCTACGAGCCTATGGTAAACGCGCACGTCTACGCGCCCTCGGACTACGTCGGCAACATTATGGAACTTTGCCAAAACAGACGCGGAGTATTCAAGGATATGAAATACATCGACCAATCGCGCGTGGACTTGCATTACGAACTGCCGCTCAACGAGATAGTTTACGACTTCTTCGATGCGTTAAAATCCAGAACCCGCGGCTACGCCAGCTACGACTACGAGTTGATCGGCTTCGCGCCCTCAAAGCTTGTCAAGCTTGATATAATGCTGAACGGCGAGATTATAGACGCTCTGTCGTTCATAGTCCACGCCGACAGAGCCTACGACCGCGCCCGTAAAATGGCTGAAAAACTCAAGGAGCACATTCCGCGGCAGCTTTTCGAGATACCGATACAGGCGTGCGTGGGCGGCAAGATAATCGCGCGCGAGACAATAAAAGCGCTCCGCAAAGACGTTTTGGCTAAGTGCTACGGCGGCGATATCACCCGCAAGAAAAAGCTCCTTGAAAAGCAAAAGGAGGGCAAAAAGCGTATGCGCCGCTTCGGCACGGTGGAGGTTCCGCAGGAAGCGTTTATGGCAGTGCTGAAATTAGATGAAGAATAATATAAGACTTGCACCGGAGACGCTCCCCCAAGTTCACCGAAAGGTATATAAACGAGCTTCAAAAGCTCTTGACAACCCCGCAAACATCTGTTATAATAAAATTAAGTTAAGCGCATTTTTGAGGAGGTGATGAAAATGAGCGAGACCGACAGACAATACGAAGGCAGACTGATTGACGAATATATGACGCTCAAAGATATCAGGGATATAGCGAATAAAGAAAACGCGGTTGAAACCGTAAAAATGATCGAGAAAAAAATGCAGATCATCAAATTGAAACTGCAGCCCACCGAGCTTCCCGACTAAGGAAGTGCCGGTTAAATCGGGGTGTGCAGATTGCGCAGCAGATTTTGTCTGTCGGTCAGCCCCTCCGGCACTGCGTGCCACCTCCCCCGGTAGGGGGAGACACGCCCGTCAAGGAAAATTTGTGCAAGATGACCGAGTG
>CANRFR010000033.1 GCA_947629945.1 uncultured Clostridia bacterium
GGGAAGCTTAGCCGCCTGTTCCTCGCTGTAAACGAACGGACGAATAACAGCGTGCGGACATACCATCGCGCACTGGTTACACTGAATACAGTTCTCGGGGATCCACTTGGGAACGTCAACCGCTATGCCGCGCTTCTCGAATGCCGCAGAGCCTTGCGGGAATGTGCCGTCCGCGATATCCTTGAACGTCGATACGGGCAGCTTGTCGCCGCGCTGAGCGTTTACGGGAACTTGTACGTTGTTTACGAAGTCAATAAGGAACTTGTCCTTGCCCTCAAAATGCGGGTGAGTAAGCTCACCCTCACAGTTAGCCCAGTCAGCGGGAACGTCTACCTTTACGACAGCGCCCGCGCCTTGGTCGATAGCGGCATAGTTCATATTAACAACGTCCTCGCCCTTCTTGCCGAACGAAGCGAGAGCCTTTTCTTTCATATACTTCACAGCGTCATCAGCGGGAATGATGTTCGCAAGCTTGAAGAACGCGGACTGCAAAACGGTGTTCGTTCTGTTGCCCAAACCGATCTCCTTTGCGATCTTTATCGCGTTGATGATGTAGAAGTTGATATTGTTCTTTGCAATGTATGCCTTTACGGGCGCGGGGAGCTTCTCGCTAAGCTCGTCTACGCTCCACTGGCAGTTCAAAAGGAATGTGCCGCCCGGAACAACGTCCTCAACCATATCGTACTTGTCGATGTAAGAGGGGTTGTGGCAGGCAACGAAGTTTGCCTTGTTGATAAAGTAAGTAGACTTTATCGGAGTTTTACCGAATCTCAAGTGAGAAATGGTAACGCCGCCCGACTTCTTGGAGTCGTAAGCGAAGTAAGCCTGAGCGTACATATCGGTGTGATCGCCGATGATCTTAATGGAGTTCTTGTTCGCGCCGTCGGTACCGTCCGAGCCGAGACCCCAGAACTTGCAGCAAGTCGTTCCCTCGGGAGTTGTGTTCGGGTTCTCCGTAATCGGGAGGGAGAGGTGAGTTACATCGTCCTCGATACCGATCGTGAAGCGATCCTTGTCCTTGTTGTTGTAAACCGCGATGATCTGTGCGGGGTTGCAGTCCTTAGAACCGAGACCGTAACGTCCGCTGAATACGGGAACGTCTTGGAACTTGTTCTCGCGTTTAAGAGCGGCAACGACGTCAAGATAAAGCGGCTCGCCGAGTGCGCCCGGCTCTTTCGTTCTGTCAAGAACGCTGATCTTCTTAACGGTAGACGGAATAGCCTCTGCAAAAGCAGAAGATACGAAAGGTCTGTAAAGTCTAACCTTAACAAGACCGACTTTTCTGCCCTGAGCGTTCAGGTAATCGATAGTCTCCTCAATGGTGTCGCAAACGGAACCCATAGCGACGATAACTTCCTCCGCGTCGGGTGCGCCGTAGTAGTTAAACAGCTTGTAGTCGGTACCGATCTCGGCGTTGACCTTGTCCATATACTCGGTAACTACGTTCGGGATATTGTCGTAGTAGGGGTTGGAAGCCTCGCGAGCCTGGAAGAAGATGTCGGGGTTCTGCGCGGAGCCGTGGAGCACGGGGTGCTCGGGGTTGAGCGCTCTGTCGCGGAACGCCTGAACGCTGTCCCAGTCTACCATCTTAGCGAGAGTATCATAGTCCCATACCTCGATTTTCTGAATCTCGTGAGAGGTGCGGAAGCCGTCAAAGAAGTGCAGGAACGGTACTCTGCCCTTGAGCGTTGCCAAGTGAGCTACCGCGCCCAGATCCATAACCTCCTGAGGGTTGGTGGAGCAAAGCATAGCGTAGCCCGTTTGACGGCAAGCGTAGATATCGCTGTGGTCGCCGAAGATCGACAGCGCGTGAGAAGCCAGCGCACGAGCGGAAACGTGAATAACGCTCGGCAGCAGTTCGCCCGCTATCTTATACATATTCGGTATCATCAGGAGCAAGCCCTGTGAAGCGGTGTAAGTAGTTGTGAGAGCGCCCGCGGAAAGCGAACCGTGTACAGCGCCCGCAGCGCCCGCCTCGGACTGCATTTCAACGACCTTTACCTGTTCGCCGAAGATATTCTTTCTTCCCGCCGTCGACCAAGAATCGGTGACCTCGGCCATTACGGAAGAAGGTGTGATGGGGTATATAGCCGCCAAGTCGGTAAACGCGTATGACACGTGACCCGCAGCGTTATTGCCGTCCATCGTAAGCTTTTTTCTTGCCATTGGATTGTTCCTCCTAAAAACATAGTTTTACTGCGGGAAACGGCAGTGCGACAACTCTTCAAAGAAGTTTATTCGGCTTTTCCCGCGATTTGCGGATAAAAACGGAAAACAGCTATTTAGAGTGTGTCTGCGAATAATCCCCGCATATTACACTTTATATTGTACCACATTTATCTGTGTTTTGCAATAGATTTTTAGCATTTTTTCAAAAAAATTTGGTGAAAAAGAACAACACAAAAAACGCGCGGTATTTTGCCGCGCGTTAAGGCAACACCGCACAAAGACCGCGCTTTGCGCTTTGTCGTCCGCTTGCTTGCATCTTTTCCGCCATCTTGCACAAATCTTCCTTGACGGGCGTGTCTCCCCCTACCGGGGGAGGTGGCACGCAGTGCCGGAGGGGCTGACCGACAGACCAGCCCGTCTGCGTCAGATTTGTACAATCTGACGAAAAATCTGCGGCGCAATCAAACAACAATCTCTGTGCGGTGTTGCCTTAAGTCTTTCTAATTAAATCACATAATATTTTTAATGACGGGCGCATTTAGATTTTTTACGCTGTCGCGGCGAATAAGCTTGCCTGCCACCAGCGTTCTGCCGCGCTTGTAGCTGCCGTCGCGTATTTTGTGAAGTATGATGTCAACCGCTTCCGTTGCCATTGCCTGGCTGTTTACGTCCATTGTTGTGAGATGCGGCTGGCACATAGTTGAGTAAACGTGGTTGTCGTAGCCGACTATCGAAACGTCCTCCGGAATTCGTTTTCCCATCGCTTGAAGCTGATTTACAAGCCTGAACGCGCTTTCGTCGCAGTTGCACACAAACGCCGAGGGCAGTTCCGCAGGCAGTGAGAACGTTTTGTGTATTTCGCCTTCGGGTGTACGGTCGCCAATTATCCAATCCTGTCGGAGCGGCAAGCGGTTTTCAAGAAGCGCTTTGTAAAAACCCAGATATCTGTCCTGGATGCTGGATGTGCTGCCGATACTGCCCAGATATCCCAATTTGCGGTGCCCGCACGTTATCAGGTAAGAGGTCAGCATATAAGAGCCGTAGAAGTTGTCGGACAAAACTGTTTCGGCGTCCTCGCGGCTTCCGTAGAAATCAAGAAACACCGTCGGGATATAGAAAGCCATCAGTCTGTCAATGTATTCGTCGGGGAACTGACCGAGCAAGATAAGACCGTCAACTTTTTTATCGCGCACGGAATTCGGTATTTCGCCGGAATCGACCTCAACGACCTCCAGCATTCCGTAGTAATTCTGCCGCTGAAGCAGTTCAACAAGATATTTATACATTATCCAATAAAACGCCGAAGGCTCGCTGATAAAGTGTTTTGCGACCACTATTCCGATATTATAAGTAAGTCCGTCTTTCATAGCTCTGCCGCCCGTGTGGATTCGGTAGCCCATTTCGGTGGCTTTCTGCTTTATTCGTTCACGCAGCGATTCCGAAACGCCCTCACGGTCGCCCAAGGCTTTTGATACGGTAACGGTGCTTACATTCATGGCTTTTGCTACGTCGCTCATTGTTACGGTTTTTTTGATCATTTTCTGTTACTTTTCCTTTCGGGATTATCTATTACAATTGATAATACATGATAATGCACGGCAAGGAACAAATCACGGCGCTTCCGAGATTTGTTATCCGTGACTAAGTCGGCGCTCCGTACGAATTGATTTGTACGGGAGCTTTCCGCGTCATATTCGTTTTATAAATTCCCTTTGCGATTTTTTACATTATCGATCGCATATAAATCCTTTATTATATTTTAAGTTATTATTTTAGATTTGTAAAGTTACTTTTTTACCAAAATATTTGTTAGTTTTTTGTGTATTTTGATGAACTTAATTTGACGAATTCGTGTAATTTTATGTCACATTTTTGATTTTTCCGCATTATATCTAGACATTTTAGGATTTTTATGTTATAATAAAAACATACAAGGAGAAAAACGGTTAAAACGTTTAATTCTCAAAAAACGCAAATGTGCGAATTATTTACGCTTGAATATGGGGAGACAAATGAAAAAAATTTTAAGATTTTCAACGGCGGTTTTGTCAATAGTCATTTTAAGCTGCGGCTGTGCGGACGAAAAAAACTCATCCGTTCAGATATCCAAAGCAAGTGAAATATCTTCCCGGTTTGAGGAAAGCTCCGCGCAAGGCACCGAGACTTTTTTGACGGGTCTTGACGGAAAACGTATCCTCACCTCGGAGATAACGAGGGCAACGGGCTATGAGAGCGGCTTTGCGGAGCTTTCCGAGAGTGATTTTACTTCGGCGGTTTGCGAGGGCTTTGTTTACGTTGCGGAGCCGTCGAAAGAGTCGCGAAATAATAAGGATAATTCAGATGTTTTCAATAGCGCGGAAATGAGCTTTTCCGATATGACGATAGAGCCTTTAAAAAATTTCAAGCGCGTGAACATCGGTGAAACGGTTTGCGGACTTACACTCAAAGAAGCTGAGACGAATTTTGCTCGTGGTTTTGAGCGGCAAACGTTCGAGACGTCCGATGGTTCCCGAAAAACGGGAGCGGAGCTTAACTTTCCCGAGATTTATTTCACAGGCGGCAGCGCGGTTTTTGAGGGCGAACTTACCATGACCGGGTATATTTGCCGCGTAGCCGCCGATGAATACGGCGTTGCGGCGGGGGATATCCTGTTTGTACCGTGCGATGGCGAGGCGGATTTTCCCGTGATGTCATATTCTCTTGACGGAGTGAACGGATTTTACCACAGTTCACGAGTTTATTCTATGTCGGGACTTACGTGGCAAAACGAATTCGGGTATATACTACTAGGCAACGTTTCCGATGTGTCCGCAGACGTTTCCCCGATTCCGCGCGACGGCTCTTTCGTAAAGTGCCGCGTCACCGTGGAAAATATTGAGCTTCACGGCGGAGTTAATTCTGCAAATTCCGTCACGGCGGAGCTTTTGGATATTTCAAGATTGAGCTGATGAATACGAACACTTAAACGATATTCTATGTCAGTTTTATCTTGAACAATGGCTTAAGGAAGTCCAATAGTTTTCTCAAATACAAAAAGGCGGCTCTTGTGCAGAGCCGCCAAATCGTTATTGAGTTGAGTTTAGGAGAAAACGGTGTTAGCCTTACGGTAGCTGTCGTTGTCCTTAAGCGCCAGTTCCGCGTTGACTTGTTCAAGTTGTTTCCGAAGTTCCTCCGCCTCGTCGGGAGAAGCCGATCTTAGCGCCCTTTGAAGAGCATTGCGCTCGTCTTTCAGCGTCTTTATCTCGCAGTCGACGTTGTCGGTGTTCGCGGTGGTTTGCTCGGACTTATCGGCAAGCTCATCCGTCTCCGCTTTGGGAGCGTCGAACTTCAACGCAGTATTGCCTTGCTCGTCCCGCTCGATTTCGTACAATCCGATAGGCTCTTTTTCCTCGCTCGGAACGTATTCGTCAACGTTCTTTTGCGCGGGTTCTGATGTCTCGTCAATATCGACAGCTTTCGGCTCAATGCTTTTTGCCGCGCTTACCTGACGTATAGGAAAATCGTTTTGTATACCGTTTATCATTATCTCGTCTCTCCCATCGAAATTCTCAATTGTAAATTATATGTTATCAATTACTTAAAAGCTTCCTCAACCGCAACAGTACGCACAGTATAATGCGGTTTAAAAGCACTTTTGTGTCTTACTTGTGTATTGCAGTAACACACTCTATCGTGTTGTTGTATAATTTGCGTTATCGCTCCCGCGTTTGGGAGTTTTTCCGCCTTGAAAGTCATTTGTCATCATAGTGAGCACCGCATTGCATTATCTCCAACTTCTCGTCAACAATACGAAATACAATTCGGTTTTTCTCGTCGATCCTCACGCTCCAATACCCCGATAGGTTGTCTTTAAGCGGTTCGGGCTTGCCTATACAAGCGTAACCGTTTCGCTCAATATCAGCAATCAGGCGATTTATCTTTTTTAGCGTCTTTTTGTCTTGCGTTTGCCAATATAGATATTCTTCCCACGCTCGGTCGTGCCATAATTTAATCATCATCCACCTCTATAAGTTCGTGTTCCTTTAGAGTTGATGACCCGTTTTTTATACTCTCTGCTCGTCTTTCAAGCTCTGCGATGTTCTCCGGGCTGTAAAAAGGGTCGGCATTGACCTCAAACGGAATTCGTTTCTCTCTGGCAACCTTTACCAAAAACAAATTTATCGCCGTGGACATATTAAGTCCCATTTCCTTTAACGCTTTTTCAGCGTTGGCTTTCACTTCATCTTCAATTCTGAAATTAACCTGTGCCATATTCATCACCCCTTATTATTATATCACATTTGTATATACATTGTCAAGTACTTTGTTGTGTTTTTAAAAATAAAAGCGGCTAATCCTTTAGGATAAGCCGCAAATGTTATAGAAATTTCAGGTTACTTCAGAGCTTCCTCAACCGCAACAGTACGCACGATATAATGCGGCTTTAGCAACGTTTTGTGTCTTACTTGTATATTTTGATAACTTACACTCTCTCGCTTTTACATTTTATCGTTATCGCCCCTGTGTTTGGGAGCTTTTTCTTTTCTGCCTTGAAAATCATTTGTTATTATAGGTCATCTCTAAAAACCTTGTTTTATGAGGTGTACTATAATGACAGTTTATTCTTGCAGAAATCTAATTTATCTAATACCGTATTTTTCGATAATGTAATCCATATCCTTGTCGCCGCGTCCGGAAAGGTTGATAAGAATGGAGCCGGTATCCATTTTTTTGGCAAGCTTCATTGCGTAAGCCACAGCGTGAGAACTTTCAATAGCGGGGATAATACCCTCAAGACGCGAAAGTGTAAAGAACGCGTCGATAGTTTCCTCATCGTCAACCACGTCGTATTTTACCCTGCCGATATCACGCAAGAATGCGTGTTCCGGACCGCTGGACGGATAATCCAAACCGCTGGCAACGGAGTAAACGGGCGCGGGATCGCCGTTCTCGTCCTTAAGCATAATGGAGTTAAAGCCGTGCATTACACCTTCGGAGCCGTAGGTAAGCGACGCCGCGTGGTCGCCGAGCTTTGAGCCGCGCCCCAACGGTTCAACGCCGTAGATCTCAACGGGATCGTTCAAAAATCCCGAGAAAAGACCCATCGAGTTGGAGCCGCCTCCCACACAGGCAACAACTGCGTCGGGCAGTCCGCCTGTCATATCGATAAATTGTTCGCGCGCTTCAATACCGACAACGCTCTGGAAATCACGCACCATCATCGGGAACGGGTGAGGACCCACAACGGAGCCTATACAGTAAATGCAGTCCTTGTATTCTTTAAGATAAGCCGCGAATGCCGCGTCCACCGCCTCTTTAAGAGTTTGCAGACCGTCGGTGACTTCGACTACGTTCGCGCCGAGTATTTTCATGCGCGCAACGTTCGGAGCCTGCTTTTTGATGTCTACCGCGCCCATATAAATGTCGCACTCCAGACCGAAATACGCTGCCGCTGTCGCGAGTGCAACGCCATGCTGACCCGCGCCCGTTTCAGCGATTATCTTCTTTTTGCCCATATATTTCGCGAGCAGCGCTTCTCCCATACAGTGATTGAGCTTGTGCGCGCCTGTGTGATTCAAGTCCTCGCGTTTTACGTAAAGCTGAACGTTGCCGACTTTTGAGGAAAGCCGCTCCAGATAGGAGATAGGCGTGGGTCTGCCTTGGAATTCCTTGCGGATTCTGCGAAGTTCGCTGATGAACTTTGAGGACTTGCAGATGGTAAAGTAAGCCTCGGTGATCTCGTTCATCGCGGCTTTCAAGTCGTCGGGAATGTATGAGCCGCCGTATTTTCCGAAATATCCATCCTTATTGGGATAATTTTTAAAGTAGGTTTCAAAATCGATCTCGCCGTATTTCATAAAAAGCCTCCATATTGGTTGATTTGATTAATTGTTATATCTTCACGTTAATTCCCTATTCGCAGTAAGGGAAGCGTTTTGATAGTTTGCTAACTCCATCAGTATAGCACATTAAAGCGAATTTGTCAAGTGCTTTCAAGGGCTTTCGCGATTATTTTTCTATGCCGCCGATAATGCTTGACAATTTCAGGTAAAAGTATTATAATATGATTGTAAGAAATTACAGCAATCCACATTTAAGGCAACGTTAGTGCTTTTAAGTCCCGCCTCGCATTATAACGTTAAATTGAACTGCAGCGTTATTTTCGTGGATTGCTATGGGCGGCGCGTAACGCCGCGTGTTGAAAGGATGAATTTGTATGGATCTTGAAAAATTAAAGGGATTGCGCAGAAATTTGCTGCTGCTTTCCATGGTTGAACTTATCTGCGGAATGTTTATGATAGTAATGAACGATAGATCTATTGAAATATTGATAGTGGTACTGGGTGTCACGGCGGCATCTTACGGGATCGTCAACTTTTTCGCGTGGCTTATCAAAAAGGAAAAGGATAACCCCGCGCCGGCGGTCATTATAATGCTGTTGGGCATTATCGCGGGTGCGCTTTTGATCGTGTTCGCAAAAAGAGTGACCGCGTTTTTTACACTGATCGCCGGTATATTGGCGGGAGTTTTCGGCGTAATTAAAATTCCGAATATGGCGTCGATAAAAAAAGCGGGATTTGAAAAATGGTGGATAATACTGCTGCTTATCCTGGCAATCGTCGGTGTGGGTATCATAATAGGCTTAAACGCGCTAAACGATGGATTCGTACCGACTGCCTCGATCCTGCTCGGCGTTTCGCTGATATTGGGCTGCGCTGCGGATATTTTTGCAATGGCGGGCACGAGCAGCGTTCAAAAGGAGCTGCTTGCTATCGAGAAAGAGGTCGATGTCGAAGGCGAAGAGAAGCGTTGACTTTGACCGTTAATGAAAACGGCTTTGTTCTGTGCGTAACGGGATTCGGTCATTTTTTTGCATAAGTACTTGCATTTTGGAAAAAAATGTTGTATAATATAAACAGGGTGTTTCCGATGGCTTGCTTATTTGGTAATTGCAGATTTTCGTTTTGCCGAATGTCGCGTTGTACCGTGAAAGATCAAGGAGATCCGGTCTTTGGAGACTATCCGTATTATGACGATTTATGCGCGGCTTATATTTTTCCGCGCTGAAATTAAGGAGGAAAATATATGTCGGTCAATCTTCAAAAGGGTCAAAAAGTAGACCTTACCAAGGGCAATGCAGGCTTGAAGTCGCTTGTAGTCGGCTTGGGTTGGGACGAGGTCAAGAAAAAGTTCTCACTGTTTTCAAAGCAGGAGGACATAGACTGCGACGCTTCCGCAATATTGATAAACGGCTCTACGGGCAAGCTGAACGGTCCGATGGACGTGGTGTATTACGGTCAGCTTATGCATAGAAGCGGAGCTGTTCGCCATTGCGGCGACAACCTTACGGGCGCGGGTGACGGCGACGACGAGCAGATTATCGTCGAGCTTGAAAAAGTTCCCGCGGAATATTCCAAAATCGTGTTTGTTGTGACCATTTATCAGGCGAGAGAGCGCCGTCAGCAGTTTGGTATGATACAAAACGCGTTTATCAGGGTAGTTGACGCGGACACCGGCGCGGAACTTTGTAAATACAACTTGTCCGAGAATTACGAGGGCAAGACCGCGATGATCTTCGGCGAGGTGTACCGCCATAACGGCGAATGGAAATTCGGAGCCATAGGCGAGCCTACTATGGATAACGGTATCGCCGATATTTCCGCGAGATTTCAGTAAACACAACATTGTTGCCTTTAGCTTTTATTAAAACACGAATTTATATTTGGAGGTATAATTATGTCTAAAAAGCTTGTGATAATTTCAGGTATCATAACCTTGGCGGCACTCGCTGCTGCCGCGGTGGCTTATTTCTTGCTGAACAAGTCGGATGTTATCAATTCCCTTGATATCGAAGACGATGAGGATGAACTGTTCTAAATATTATATTGACGTGATAATTATATGACAAACCGCTCCGACGGCTATCGGGGCGGAATTTGTTGCGCTTTGGAATATATTTTTCCGCAAACGGCGGGGAAAAAAGGAGTACTAAATGTCAAAGGAACTTAAAACCAATGCTATGCGAATGTTGGATAAGCTGAAAATACCTTATGAATTTCAAACCTACGAGTGCGAAAACTTCACAGATGGCGTACAGATTGCAAAAATGCTCGGACAGCCGGTCGAGATAGTTTACAAAACGCTGGTCACCGTCGGGAAAAGCTCCAAATACTACGTTTTCGTGCTGCCTGTGGACAGGGAAATGGATCTCAAAAAATGCGCGAGAGCCGTCGGCGAGAAGTCGCTGGAGCCTATCCATGTCAAGGACATCCAAAGCATTACGGGCTATATTCGCGGCGGGTGCTCGCCCATCGGAATGAAAAAGCAGTTCCGTACGGTTATTCACGAAAGCGGAAAGGCGCTTGAAACGATAATAGTAAGCGGCGGCAGATTGGGCTTGCAGTTAAAGCTCACGCCCGAAAACCTTGTTAAAGCGTGCACGGGCGAGTTCGCGGATATTGCTGCCGAGTGACGCAAAAAATCAGCGCCGCGGCGTGTTTTCACACCGCGGCGCCTTGCCGTTATTTGCCTGCTTTAGGCGGGAGAACGTTTAAATCAGCAGCCGCATCCGCAGCCGTTGTTGTTGCCGCAGCCACAGCCGCAGCCTTCGTTCTGAGAACCGCCGCACATACCGTTGTTGCCGCAGCAGCAGAACAAGAGAATGAGAATGATGATCCAGCAGCAGCTGTTGCCGTTAGAGTTAAAACCGCACATAACATTTCCTCCTTATGGAAAGTCGGTGAAATTTTCGCTCCCCTGCGGAGCTTCCGTTTCACAGTACATAATATGCCTTGGAGGAAAATCGGTTACAGAGTTTTATGGGAGAACGCGCTATGAAAAAAATTTTAAAGATATTTTTCGGAATAATTCGGGGCTTAATAACGATATTTCTTCTTGTGGGTTTACTCGCGGTACTTACGCAAGCGAAAAGCGACGAAAAATACCTCTTGACGGGAATTGTTTGTTATAATATCGTTTGGTGGACGGCGAATGCTTTCGTGCGTAATTTAAGCCGTATCGGCAAGCGAAAATACTTTGATCCCAAGAAAAAGACAGCGTACGAGGACTATATAAACTCCGAGGAACGCGATTTTTTGTACAAAATTCCCAAAGGAACAAAAATTGCGTTGGCGGCGGTTTGGTCGCTTATAGGCATAGCGTTTCTTTATATTTCTACTCCATTGCCTGAACAGCCATTATACGCGGGGCTTATCTTTCCCGCGGTGTGGTGCGTTATAACGATAGCGGCAACCTCGGTTATGAAAAATATCGAAAGAAAAACGGACAAGCATCTGTTGGAGCTGTACGACGAAAAATATATCTCAACGCTTGAACTTTCCGATGATTTTTTGGGGGATATGCGTTTTACTTACGATTCTCATCTCGGCTCTTTGGAAACCGCAAATCTTAAAGATCTTAACCTGCCGCCGTTTGGAAAGGCTTCCCCGTCAGCACTTTCGGTTTACGAGTACTCCGACGAGGAAAAGGATAAGATTTTCGGGTGGCTTAAAGCGGTTTACGCGCACGCCGACGAAATTCTGACCGAAGCGAGCGAATACGCTTGCCACGCCTGCGAGGACATATATGACTTAAGCTTAGAGGAAAAGCCAAATCCCGAACCGATACGCGAAAATGCTGCCGTCACCGATATTGAGGTATATTCAAAATTCATTACGCTGTATATTTACAGCGATAACGATTACGACGAAGTTTTTGAAAATTTCGGTCCGTTTAAAATTTCGGCTCTTATCGATCTTGAAAACAAGACTATCGATTACGAGCTTGAAGATTAAGCCGAGACGTTTTTGTGGTAAGCTTCGGTATTGCGAAAAAAACAAAAAAAGATGAGCGTTGTTCGGGGAATGAACAACGCTCAAAGCATGACCGGAGGATTTAGATTTCCTTCTTGTGTTTCTATTATAGCATAACTGTTAAGAGATTTCAATATTTATGACAATATTGTAACCGATTTATGGGAATTTGTAACCTTTTGTAAATAGTTTGTAACCTTTTTGTAACCTTTTTGTTGATTTATGCAATTATTTATGAAAGAAATATGAAAAAATCAAAAAAACACTAGTCAAACATCAATTTCTGTGCTATAATTATAGGGTGTGAAATTGTGTATGTGCGTGAAAACGCGTAAACATATTTTTCGCCAACTTCGGTTCTTGACGGTTTTTTGACTTTTGGGGTCTATACTTGTTTGCGTTATAGAAAAAAGCGCGAAAACAACGGCGGTATCGACGACAGCGAGAACGGTCGCTCTTACGTCTTTGGGGAAAGCTCGGTTGGTGTTTACCGAGAAATTACCCCGGGGGACGTTCAGAGTATAATTGAGAACGCGGAAAATACGGCGAACCGTTTGATGAGAAAACGCGACGTGTCTCTCATTGGAACACTATCGGTTAGGCATTGAAGATTTTAACAAAAGGTGATTTGATTTGATATATTTGGATAACGCCGCGACTACGAAGCCTTGCACCGAGTGCGTTAAGGCTGTGAACGCGGCAATGGAAAACGCGTTCGGGAACGCAAGTTCGCTGCACGGTCTGGGAACTTCTTCCATACAGATCATAGCGCGGGCGCGGAAAACGCTGCTGACGGCGGTGACGGGAACAAAAAAGCCGTTTGACGGTGAGGTTCTGTTCACATCCGGAGCTACCGAGAGCAATAATACGGCTTTGCTCGGTTCGGCACACAGGTTTCGTCCGCACGGAAAGCGGATAGTCTCAACGGCTATCGAGCACCCGTCCGTGGCGAAAACGCTGACAAGATTAGAGGAGGACGGAGTTGAAATAGTTCGGCTCGCGCCCAAGGATCACGAGGATTTCGTCGCGGCTCTGGTGAATGAGGTGGATGAAAATACCGCTTTGCTATCCGCGATGGCTGTAAACAATGAAACAGGATTTGCAATAGACGTTCCGAGGCTTTACCGTGAAGTCAAGAAGAAAAATCCGCGCACAATCGTTCATATTGACGCGGTTCAAGGCTTTTTGAAAGTGCCGCTGGACGGCGATCTGATAAGTGTTTCGGGGCACAAGATACATTCGACAAAGGGTATAGGGGCGCTGTTTATCAAGAAAGGCGCAAAGGTACTCCCGCTGCTTTCGGGCGGCGGTCAGCAGAGCGGTCTGCGCTCGGGCACAGAGCCTGTGGAGCTTATCGCGGGCTTTGAAGCCGCTGTGAGCGCGTATAGGTTTGATAAGGAACGTTTTGCGGAGCTTAAAGCGCTGCTGCTTCAAATGCTTGCCGAAATGGAGGATATCGGGATTAATTCGACAGAGGATTGCGTTCCGAATATTGTGAATTTCAGCGTTCGCGGAGTACGAAGCGAGATAATGCTGCATTCCCTCGAGGAAGACGGAATATACGTTTCGAGCGGCTCGGCGTGCTCCAAAGGCAAGAGCAGCGACGTTCTTCCCGCGTTTGGAGTTTCCGAAAAGGACGTTGACTGCGCGGTGCGGGTATCGTTCAGCGCGGAAAACTGCGCTGAGGACATAGAAAAGCTGTGTGACAAGATCGCCAAGACTATAGAAAGAATAAGGCGTTAAAAGGGGAAAATATGAAAGAATTGATAATGGTAAAATACGGGGAGATAGCTCTCAAGGGTATAAACAAAAAGACCTTTGAGGATATGCTTCAAAGCAATATAAAGCGGCGGCTGAAGAAAATCGGACAATTCGGCTATGAGCGTATGCAGTCTACCATTTACATAGAGCCGTTGAATGAGGAAGCGGACGTTGAAGCCGCAACGGATGCTCTGAAAAAAGTGTTCGGTATCGGAGCAATTCAGAAGTGCGCGGTCTATCCTAAAGACATTGAGGTCGTTAAAGCCGATTTGGGCGAGTACCTGAAAGAAGCGTTGGAAGGCGCGAAGACGTTCAAGATCGAAGCGAAGCGCGCTGATAAAACGTTCCCGCTGACTTCTCCCGAAATTCAGCAGACGCTCGGCGACGCTGTATTGGACGCGTTCCCCGAGATAGGCGTGGATGTGCACAACCCCGACGTCACCGTTCGCTTGGAGATACGCGATAACGGCGCTTATCTCTCGGCAAAGCGGATAACGGGAGCGGGAGGTATGCCCGTGGGTTCAAGCGGAAAGGCTCTGCTTATGCTGTCGGGCGGCATAGATTCACCCGTTGCCGGCTATATGATGGCTAAACGCGGACTTGTCGTGGACTGTATTCATTATGTCAGCCCGCCATATACCTCCGACAGAGCGCTCACAAAGGTACAGAAGCTCTGCGAGGAAATGACGGATTTCTGCGGCGATATTATGTTCTACTGCGTGCCGTTCACCGAGATACAGGAGGCTATCCGCGACAACTGTCCCGAGGAGTACTTCACGGTTATAATGCGGCGGCTTATGATAAAGATAGCCGATCGGTTCTGCAAAAAGGACGGATATGGCGCAATGATCACGGGCGAGAGCCTTGCTCAGGTAGCAAGTCAGACGCTTTCCGCAATCGACTGCACCAACGCAGCGGCGGAGCTGCCCGTGTTCAGACCGCTTATCGGTATGGACAAGATAGAAATTACCGAGATAGCGCGGAAAATAGGTACGTTTGAAACGTCAATTCTGCCATACGAGGACTGCTGCACGGTGTTCTCGCCGAAGCATCCACGTACAAAACCGAAGCTTGAAGATGTTTTGAAAGCGGAATCGGCGTTTGATTTCGACGCGCTTATCGAAAAGGCGGTTGCCGAAACAACGGTAAAGCGCTATAAATACGGAGAGGAAACGGTGTTCTTGGAGTGAGCGATTACGAAAACATTCGCGAATTGGCGCGAAAAATCGTGGAACAATGTACAAAACGTGGCGTTAAAATCGCAGCCGCCGAGAGCTGCACAGGCGGTATGATCTCTACGGCAATAACCGCCGTTTCGGGATCGAGCGCTGTGATAGAACTTGGCGTTTGCTCTTATTCCAATCGGATAAAGGGCGCGGTACTGGGCGTTTCGGAGAAAACTCTCGAGGAGCGCAGCGAATACAGCCGCGAGTGCGCCGAAGAAATGGCTCGGGGCGTTATGAAGCTTTCGGGCGCGGATTTCTCGGTTTCGACAAGCGGAGTTGCGGGACCGTCGGGCGGAACTTCGGAAAATCCCGTCGGCACGGTTTATATAAGCGTCTGCGGCAAGGACAAGACCATTTCGGAAAAATTCGTTTTCCCCGATACGGGGAGAGATAATATAAGAGCGGCGGCGACCGAAAAGGCGCTTACAATGCTGCTCGACATTTCGGAACTTTAAAGAAAGGAATAAACATCATGGCTTACAACAAACAAAACAAATTTGACGACGAACTTGATTATAACGAGAACAAGAAGTCCAAAAAGAAATTAAGCAAAAAGGACATTGCCCTCGATAAATTCGATATGGATATGACTACATCGGTCGGCAAAAAGGAGGATAAGATACCCAAATCCAAAAATCCTTTTAAGCGGCTTGCCGTGGCTGTTATCCCTCAGAAAGACGACTCGCCCGGTCAAAAAAGAAGAAAGATGCTGCTTATTGTGGCGATATGCATTCTGATAGGCACGCTTGCTTATCTTATCTGGCAGTTGTCGCAGCTTGCGATAAGCGAGAGGAAGCACAAAAATCTCTGGAATGAGTTTTCCCCCAACAGTGCTCCCGACTATCATCTGCCCAACCGCGTGGCAAATCCCGACGCCAATATTGCCACGGGACCCGGCACCGGTGAACCCGAATATACTGACCTTACGCCCATTCCCAACACGCCGCTCAATATCGACTTTGACCGCCTGAGAAGCTTGAACCCCGATACCCGTGCATGGATAAAGATCGAGGGAACACAGCTTAACAACGTCATTATGCAAAAACCCGGAGACGATAACTATTACCTCAACCACGACTTCGACGGCGACGAATCCATCTCGGGCGAGATATTCTCCACCTGGAGAAACCAATGGGACGGCACCGACGAAAACTATATTCTTTACGGACATAATATGCACGACGGAAATATGTTCGCTTACGTGCTTCATTACATTCCCGACGATATGTCAAGAGAACCTATGGCGTTCTATAAAGTTCACCCGACCATCGCATTGCAGCGCGACGGAGGAGAAAGCGAGACTTACAAGGTGTTCGCGGGATTTGTCGCGAATACGCAGGAGGAATACGGCGAAGTTTTCAACTATACAACAAAAACCAACTTTAACAGCAAGGATGAATTCAATCAGTATATCCTCGATATAATGGACAGAAGTTGGTTCTACACCGACGTTGATATAGAATACGGCGACACGCTGCTTACGCTCTCGACCTGCCACTGGCCGCTCAGCCGCAGCATTGAGACACGCTGGGTAGTTATCGCAAGAAAGGTGCGCCCCGGCGAAAGCGAAGAGGTCGACACCACCGTTGTAGAGAGAAATTACGGCGCGAAGCTGTTTGAATATTATTATCAGTGCATAGGTACACAATGGTACGGAAGCAACTGGGATACCTCTAAATTGCTGAGCTACTGATTGGGTTATGTCATTCCGTTTTTGATAAAAGGGGAAATTAATAATGAGCAACTCCAAAACAAAAGGCAATATATTTGTTCGCATAGCTAAATACCTTATTCCGTGGAAAGGCGACAAGCCCGGCGAAGTCATAAGAAAAATAATTTTCCTTTCCGCCGCCATAGTTTTGGTCGTTACGCTGAGCATTATTCTTACCGATACGCTTCAGCGTGCGCGCACCAACAGCCGCGACGAGGATCTTGCCCAAAAATTCCACAACGACGTGGCAAATGTAAGCGTTGCGGATAAAACTTTTCACATGAACAACTCCGTGCCGGATCGGAATAACGAAAGTGAAGGCGAAAACTCAAATCCAAAGGTTCAGCGTCCCGTACTGGATCAGTTTAAGCCGCTGCTGGAGCAAAATCCCGAGACCATAGGCTGGCTTACCATTCAAGGAACGAGCGAAAGCTATCCGTGGATAGATTATGTTGTAATGCAGACCGATGACAACGACAAATATCTTAATCAGAACTTTGACGGTCAAAAAAGTAAATCCGGCGCGCTGTTTGTCGATTACCACGACAAAATAACCCCCGAGGGCGAGCCTGCCAATATCGTGGTTTACGGACACAATATGGCGTCCGGAGAATACTTCGGGAGACTGCCGTATTACTTTAACTACGGTTTTTCGCAAGAGGATAAAAACGACATCAGCTTCTATCAGACCCACCCGACCATTCAGTTCAGCACGCTTTACAAGTCCTCGACCTATAAGATTTTTGGCGCTATGATGCTGAACACCGAGGAAGAGGCGGGGGAGGTTTTTGAATATTATCAAAAGCACAATTTCTCGGGACAAAGTGATTTTAACGAGTACGTTGCCGAGATACTTGACCGTTCGACGTTTTATAATCCCGATGTGGATGTAAAATACGGCGACAATCTGCTGACGCTTTCGACATGTATGTTCGGCTACGGCGATACCGATCTTAGATTTGTTGTCTTCGCGCGGGAGACTCGTGACGGCGAAAGCCCCGAGGTGGATGTAAGCCGCGCTTACGCGAACCCAAATCCGAAATTCTATGATCTTTATTACAAGCAGTACAACTACACTTGGGAAGGCAGAAAATGGGACAAGTCGCTTCTTGTGGGATACGAGGGCGAGTAACTGCGGCTGTGCAGAACCATATTGTTGTGCGAACAGACTCCGGAAAGGAATGATAACATAAATGTCTGAAATTGACATGGGGATATCCTCCAAGGATAAAAAAAAGAAGAAAAAGCAAAGTCTTTGGCAAAGCATAAATTCGGGGCTTTTTCCTTGTAAGACCGACACCGTAGCGGAGGTCGTCCGTAAGATAGTGTTTATGGTGGCTTTAGTAGTTCTTTTGTCCGCTGTCGCTATGATAGCCGCGCATTACTTGCAGTATGTCAGGCTCGACAGGGAAGCGGTCGTCGGCGACGACGGAGAGCGTAAAACCACCGATGGTCACGTTTACGATCTAAAAAATCAAACGCCTACCAATCAAGAGATCAATAATCTTCCCGCGGGCACGATAAACGAGAAATACGCCGCGCTTTATAACGAGAACCAAGATTTTATCGGCTGGCTGAACGTTCCGGGAACGAATATAGACGAGCCTGTGGTGCAAACGGAAAACAACGACGATTATCTTCATACGAATTTTCAAGGCGAGTATGAGTTCGCGGGAACGCTTTTCGCAGATTACGAGGGAAAGATAACTCCCGACGGTATGCCGCAGAACACCATTATTTACGGGCATAATATGATATTAAAGTATATGTTCGCCGCGCTTCATAATTATAAAGTGGACATAGATTTTTTGAAAGGTTCGCCGATAATAAATTTCGATACGCTTTACCACAACAACAGGTACAAAATAATTTCCGTTTTTCTCACCAATATCGACGAGGATTATGGAGAAGTTTTTCATTACACCAGAAAGGTATATTTCAAAAACAAGGCGGATTTTTACGATTATGTTCTGGAGTGCGAGGACAGAAGCATGTATTCGACGGGCGTGGATATCGAGTACGGCGACGAGTTCCTAACGCTTTCGACTTGCGATAAGGATACGGGACTTGATTTGAGATTAGTTGTGGTAGCGCGCAAAGTTCGCCCGAACGAATCGCTTTACATCGATCCCGACCAGATCGTGAAAAAGGACAGCGTAAAATACTTCCAAGCTTACTACGACATCTACGGACTGCAGTGGTTTGGAAGAACGTGGGATATAGGGCTTGTAAAAGGTATGGATGAATATATCAAGGAGAACCACCTGGAGGACGATCCCGCGAATTACAGTAGAGAGCAGACAAATTTGAACTGACAATAAGGAATATATTGCGTATGAAAAACATTTCATTGGTAAAAATAATTGTCGCGTTGATAATTTGCAACGTCTTTGTATTCAGTTGCCTGACAACGGGTACCATTGTCGACGCTCAAACCGCAACTTCATTGGAGGACAACACATCCGACGACGTACACACTATCGGTGGAACGGTGGATTTTATCTACGATAATAACGACAACAATACAAGCTCCAATAATAATAGCACCGATAATACGAGTTCCGTTACAACGAGCACCGGCAGTATAAGCAATACTCATATTGAAAAGTTGGGCTTTGCGAAGCCGACGATTGGTCAAAAGCCCGTAAAATCATCGTATCTGCCTACGTCATCGGTTAAAGAGCTTACCGAAAAAAGTAAATCCGTTTCTTCATCGAGTACGACGGAGCCGGATATAATTGGCGACGATGACGAGCCTGAAAGTTCGTCAAGTTCACAGGAAAGTTCTTCGGAAACCGAGCCTTCCGATGATGAGGATAACGAAAGCGATTCCGAACCGACTTCTGACCCCGGTGCTGACTACGTTTCTTACCCCGAGGAGCCGAACGAAAACGAGGAAAGCGGCGCCGGTGAGGAAGAACCGGGCAGTGAAGAAGAGCCCGGGGGCGAAGAAGAGCCGGGCAGTGAGGAAGAACCCGGGGGCGAAGAAGAACCGGGTAATGAGGAAGAACCCGGGGGCGAAGAAGAGCCGGGCAATGAGGAAGAATCCGGGGGCGAGGAGGAACCCGGCGGTGAAGAAGAACCCGGGAGTGATGATGAACCCAACGATGAGGAAAGCCCCGCCGACACGGAAAGCTCACAACCCGACCTTCCCGCAGATGACGACGATAAACCCGCGCCTATTCCAAGCGACGATGACTCCGATGAGGAGATACTCCGTGTGAACGACGACGGCACCGAGGTCACGGGAAACTCAGTTGACATAGTGTCCAGGATCGTAGAAAACGAAATAGGTTTCGCTTTCGCGCCCGAAGCGATAAAGGCTCAGGCGGTTGCCGCATATACATACGTAAAATACCACAATCTTCACGGAAGCGCCCCTTACTGCATTTTAACGGACGATGTGCACGATTCCGTAAAAGTACTTGTGGAATCCGTAATCGGCGAAGCGGTCTACTACAACGGAGAGATCATTCAGGCGGTTTATTCCGCTTCTTCTGCGGGCAGTACCGCTTCAAGCCAAAACGTTTGGGGCGGGGATATTCCTTATCTGCGCGGAGTAGTGTGCGAGTTGGACGAAAAATACGATCCCAATTATGGCGTAAAAACTACTTTTTCCGAAAAGGATATCAAGTCGAGGATTTTTGATACTACCGGTATAACTCTCTCGGGCGATCCGTCGAAATGGTTTGAGATAGTCAACCGAACCGAGGGTAAATATGTGGGTGATATGAAGATCGGCGGCAAAGAGTATTTTGTTGATCAGGATGGCGACACACTTCAAATAAACGGCAGACGTTTCCGCGAGAATATTATGGATTTTGATATCCGTTCGGCGGCGTTTGATATCGAGTATGACGCGGCTAAAAAAGAGTTCACCGTAATTACTTACGGTTACGGTCACGGCGTGGGATTAAGTCAAAACGGCGCGAACGCTCTTGCAACCTACTGGGGTTGGGATTATCAAAAAATACTTACGTTTTATTATCAGGGAACCGAGGTTTATTAACAAAAAAATGCCGTGTTGTTCGCACGGCATTTTTTTGCAATTCACCTATTGAATTTTCCGAAAAAATATGATATAATAAAAAATAGCGGTCAAATCTAAAAATCAAAGGATAATGAAAATGAGAATGTTTTTTGCGATATTGGCGTGTAAATTGGCGTATTTCATAGGACATTTGTTGGGGCGGGGGTCCAGTCTGCCGGGCGTTATCGCGCTGAAGCTGTACCCGAATATACTATCCGAAATAAAAATGCCCGACTATGTTATAGCCGTAACGGGCAGCAACGGCAAGACATCAACGGTTGAAATGATAACGCATATACTTACGTCTCAGGGAAAGAAAGTCGTTACAAACAAGGAAGGCTCAAACCTTGAAGCGGGTATAGCGTCCGTGCTGCTATATAATTGTACCTTTGGCGGGAAAATGAAAGCGGACGCGGTAGTTTTGGAAAGCGACGAGCGTTTCGCGAAGCTGACGTTCAAGCATTTCGCTCCGACTCATTACGTCGTAACTAACCTCTATCGCGACCAGCTTACCAGAAATGCTCACCCCGAGTGGGTCTATGACTACATAAAAGAGAGCGTTTCGGATAAAAGCACGCTTATACTTAACGCGGACGACCCGCTTATTTCGCTTCTCGGCAGAGAGCGCGAAAACGTTGTGTGGTTTGGAATAGACAAGCAAAATTTCTCTACGGAAGAAAACACCTCCGTTTACGACGACGGTGCGTTCTGTCCAAATTGCAAAAGCCGAATGAAGTACAATTACCGTCATTTCAATCACATAGGCGATTTTTATTGCGAAAAGTGCGGACATAAAAAGCATGACACAGAGTTTACGGTGACTGAAGTCGATCTGAAAAACCGTATGATAACAGTTAATGGCAAGGATCATATTAAACTCAGCTTCGCAAGTATATATAATGTATATAATATTTTGGCGTGCTTTGCGGTATGCAGTATCGTGGGAATCGACGAAACGACGATTTGCGAAGAAATAAGCGATTATGTTTTGAAAAACGGCAGAGTTGTTGAGTATTACCTTGGCTCAAGCGATGGAACTTTCCTCATTTCAAAGCACGAGAATTCCGTGTCTTACGACCAGTCTATCCGATATCTTGTAGAGCAAAACGAGCCGTGCGGCGTTATAATCATCGTTGACGCGGTCAGCAGACGCTATTCCACGGGCGAGATAAGCTGGCTTTGGGACATTGATTTTGAACGCTTAAACGCGGAATGCGTCGATCATATCTACCTTTTGGGCGCACACGCTCAGGATTTGGAAACGCGCTTTTCTTATACCGAAATTCTTCCCGAAAGGATAACGGTAATGCAGGATATAGACGAGGCAATGGAGCTTATCGCTTCAAAGAAACACTCTAAGCTTTACACGATCACTTGCTTTTCGGATAAAGCGAAGTTTCTGTCCAAGGTAAAAATTAAGTGATTAAGCGAGGGCGCAATGACATGAAGATATTGCATTTATTTCACGATTTAATGAATTTGTACGGAGAGTACTCAAACACACTTGCGCTGCAGCGCGCGCTTTCGGAAAAGGGAAAAGCCGCCGAGATAGAAAAGCTCTCCATAGACGACAGCTTTGATTTTTCGGATTACGATATTATTTACATTGGTTCGGGCACGGAGCGCAATCAAAAGGTGGCTTTGGAGTACTTGAAACCGTATGTTGAGCAACTAAAGTCCGTGTTGGAAAGCGGGAAGATAATTCTCGCGACGGGCAACTCGTTTGAGATGTTCGGTGCGAAGATAACCGACCGTTACGGCTCGGATCACGAGGGCTTAAAAATTTTTGACTTCACTGTGACCGAGGGCTCGGAGCGCATTGTGGAAGATGTTGTCGCCGATTTTGAAGATAATAGGGTTATCGGCTTTATTAACAAGGCAAGCCAAATTGAGGGCGTGACCGATCCGATGTTCATTATCAAGGAGGGCGTGGGCAATTGCAGCGCCACACCAAATGTCGAGGGGATACGCCGCGGCGGGTTTTACGGCACGCACATTATAGGTCCGCTGCTTATACGCAACAAGTGTATGGCGGAGTATTTTGCCGATTTGCTTATAAAGTAAAAGCTGCTCCTTTCAGCGCACGAAAGGAGCAGTCAGTTTGTATAAAAGTCCTTTTTCACGTTTAATTGTAAACTTTACGCGCCCGTTTCGAGGGGAATACTTCTTATGACGTTTTTTACCTAATTTGAATTGTTACGTTGCCGGTATCGAGGGGACAGCCCCAGAACGCTTCATATAACCCTCTTTTGCTGAATTTGAGCTATTATGTTGCCGGTTTCGAGGGGACAACCCTTCGGGAAAGGGGAGAGGG
>CANRFR010000034.1 GCA_947629945.1 uncultured Clostridia bacterium
CCATTTATTCGGCTATGCCGAAGCTTCTGGAGCGCGCGGGGAACTTCCCCGAGGGGTCGATAACGGGAATATACACCGTGCTCGTTGAGGGCGACGACACCAACGAGCCTATCGCGGATACCGTGCGCGGTATCATCGACGGTCACATAATCCTCTCGAGAAAGATCGCGGCGCAGAACCATTATCCCGCGATAGATATACTTTCGAGCGTTTCGCGTTTGATGAGCGAGATCGCGAAGCCCGACCACAAGGAGGCGGCGGGAAAACTGCGAAATCTGCTTTCACTCTATACCGAGAACGCCGACTTGATTTCAATAGGAGCGTATAAGCACGGAACTAATCCCGCGCTTGACGAAGCTATAAACAAGATAGACGCTATCAACGATTTCCTTATGCAGCGCGTTGACGACAGCATGGGGTTCAATCAGACCGTGCAGCTTCTCAAAGAGGCAGTCGGGGAATAGCGCGGTGAATACAGCTTAACGCGGGGCTGCAAGCCGCGTTAAGAGTACTGTTAAAAGAAAGGTGATTTTTGTTGAAAAAATTCCAATTCTCATTGCAGAAGCTCAAAGATTATCGTGAGCAGGAGCTTGACAGACAGAAAAATACGCTTGCGCTGTTACAGGCAGATTTAAGGCGCATTGAAGAAGCGCGTCAGGATCTTATCGACAAGGTTGCCCAACAGGGCGAGCAGCTTGAGAGAGTTTACAGAATTGGCTCCACGGCGTCAGAGATAGCCATGAGAAAGCGCTACATAGTAACGCTTCAGCAAGAGGTTCACATTAAGGAACAGCAGGCTATCGAGAAGCGCGCCGAGATAGAAGCTCAGCTTGCGGTCGTGGTGGAAGCGACCAAGGACGTGAGAACTCTTGAGAAGCTTGAGGAAAAGCAGCTTGAGGAATATATGCACGCAGAGGCTAAGGAGAACGAAAAGTTCATCGAGGAATTTGTGGGCGGTCAGGCGGCGAGAGCGGTAAATAACGCGGTTTGAACCGCGTTGACAAAGTTGTCGGCGGCAATTTGCCGTTGATATATATGCGGCTGACGATCTTGTTTCGATTTGAAGCCGCACCCAATCATTATTTTTAAGGAGGTGAAGAAATGGCGGTACAAATGAAACCGAGCGTTCACGCACCCCGCAGCGATTTTATGATAAGCGACGCGGCAATGTCGCAGCGTTTGGCTGAGATCGACGCGGAACAGGCGGCTAAAACAGCACAGTTTGCGAAGATACTCGGTGGTTTTGACGGTATGAACGGCAGCGCGGGCAGCGGTGCAAACGGAGACATTGACGTCGGTGACGGCGGCGCTGTAGATTCAAATGTGGGCGGTGCGGAAGAACCTTTCGCATTGCAAGACGTAGAACGCGCGCTGAGAGAGCTGCAAAGCGACGATGAAAACTTTGAACGCGCCCTGAACGCTCTCGACGCGGAAATTCGCCGCAGAGCAACGTCGGCGGACGACGGCAAGAGCGACGACGGCGTTTTCTGCAACAAGACCACGGGCGAGGAACTGCCAAGCGATCCGCACGAGTTGGCGAAAATGGTCGTTGAGGGCAAGCTTGACATCAGGGATATTCCCGACGAGTTGATGACTCCCGAACTGATGAACGCGATTATCGCGCTGATGATCGAGATGAGGGCGAACGGCGGAGAGAAGTCCGAGGACAAGGAACAGCCCGAAGAAGTATTTGACCCCGCGGTCGCGGCGGTCAACGAGCAGAAGCTTTCACGCGAGGCTTCGTCGGAAATTTTGCGTGAGCTTTACGGTATTGTCGAAAAGCACAACGAAAAGCAGTCCGAGGACAAGGAGACTATTCTCGACGGCATAAGCGAGCCTATCGACGAAACCGAGACTTTGCCATCAGTTGCAACGGAAGAGGTTCGCGCACAGGACGATGAAGGTGTTTTTGAAGAGATACTTGACAATATCGCCGAGAGCATTGACGAGGACGTGAAGCAAGCTGTTCAGCTTGATGAAGCGGTTCAAAAAACGCAAGTAAGCGAGATTTCGGAGAAACCGACGTTCTCTTCAGAGAGTACGGAGATTTTCGCTGAGCAGACGGTACAGGCGACGCAGAAATCCGACACGTCGGGTATGCAGGTGACGCAGAAATCCGACACGTTGGGTATGCAGGCGGCGCAGAAATTCGACACGTCGGGTACGCAGACGGCGCAGACATTAGATGTGTCAAGTACGCAGACGGAAGAGGTTTCTGCGGAGCAAATGCCAATTACGGACATTTCGGAGAAACCGGTAAGAGAGTATACGGCAACGGTTATGTCGGATACCGGTACGGCTGAAGTTCCGGCAGAACAGGATACAGTATTAGAGAATGTGGTCGCGATGAGCGAAGCGCAAACGGTCGCGGCTCCTATGACAGCGGACGCGGACACGACAGCTTCGGCTCCGAAAACTGCCGAGGAGCGGAATGTCGGCTTTACCGACGTTCAGGCGGCGGAAGCAACAGCGGAACAGGTACAAACGGCAGCGCAAAGCGAACAGTCCAACGACGAGCAAACGCAGCTGGGCGCACGGGCGCAGTTCTCGGGCGCGGCGGCTGATGTCAAGCAGACTGCGAAGTCGGAGAATTCCGATATCGCGGAGGAGTTCAAGAGCGTGGCGGAGGCTGTATCCGTAAAAGACAACGGAGCGTTAAAGTCCGAAAAGACAAAGACGGCGCAGCGCGAATTTACGTCAAACGACCCCGCAAGCAGAGTTCAAAACGCGAGTGAAGAGTTTGAAATGCTCAAAAGCGCGAAACTCTCGAAAATCAAAGGAGCGGAGAACGACGGGAACGGAGCAGGTGAGACGAAGCTTGGAAGCGAGAATCAAAACGCAAACGCCCTTATGTCGGATCAACCGATCGTTTTCAAGAGAGCGGACGGCACCGAGATAGAGGTCAGACCTTCGGAGATAGTCGACCAAGCGGCAAAGCTTGTTCAAAAGGCGGTCGAAGAGGCTCGCGAACAGAGCGAATACTCCCTTATCCTCAATCCCGAGGAGCTTGGGCGAATTACCGTAAAACTCATCAAGTCGGCGGAGGGAACGGTTTCCGTTACCATCGCGGCGGAGAACGCGCGCACTCAGCGTATTCTGGAGCAGCACAGTGAGCTTATGCAGAACAATCTGCGCTCGAACGGCGTGGATCTCGAAAGCTGGCAGACCGTTGCGGAAAGCCGTCAGGAGACTTACGCACAGGATTACAACGGTTCTTCAAAGAACCCGTACTTCCGCAGAGACGGCGCACAGCATAACGACGAGGAGCACGGCGATACAACTTTCGCGGAGCTTATCGCTTCTATGTAAACACACAAATTTAAGTAAAGGAGGATAATAATGGCAGACGATTTTTTGGATACGTTGGCGACATCCAACTCTACGCTTGACGCTATAAGACAGGCGAACTATGAGAAGTATAAGGACAAATTCAAGGATTCGACCGAGGATCTGGTTAACTCCGAGACGTTTTTGAACCTGATGGTAGCCGAAATGACGAACCAAGACCCGCTTGAGCCTACCTCGAACACCGAGTTCATTACACAGCTTGCGGGATTTTCACAGCTAAGCTACATGAAAGATTCGAGCAAGTACGCGCTTGCAAACTACGCTTCGTCGCTGGTAGGCAAGACCGTTACGGCGCAGAAACCCGCTCCGGGCGGCAGCGGCAAGGATGTCGTTACAAAAACGGGCGTTGTGGAGTCGGTTTCCAAACAAGGCGATACATATAACCTTACGATTGACGGCGAAATGTACGATATTTCCAAGGTAATAAAGGTGGAGCCGAGCAGCGGCGAAAGCTCTTCCACGATAAGCTCTTCGGCGCTGGCGGACAGCATTGCGCGCGCTTCGGGTATGATAGGTATGTACGCTACGGCAAAGACGGACGACGGTGTATCTGTGGGTTGGATAGACACCATAAAGGTCAAGGACGGCAAGATTTCGGCAGTGATTGTCGATCAGGACGGCACCGAGGTCGGCGAGTTCGCGCTTGATACGCTCACCGAGGTGACTTACGCGACTATCGGCACGGGCAATCCCGACAATTCCGCGGGTGACACCGGCAAACCCGACGATACGACGGATAATACCGATAAGGTCGACGATGTCGAAAAGCCCGATACTCCGCCCGAAAACACCGATAACTCGAGCGGCGACGTTCCCGCGGACATTCCGGGCAGGACTTTTGAGGACGAGTAAACGGAGATGGGTAACGACAAGCAAGGAGGCTTAATATGCTGATAAGCGAGTATTTAGCGCTTCGCAATCAGATCAGCGTGACCACGGGAAACGCGGTCGGCGCACCCGTTTCGAGTTCACAAGAGGTGAACGAGGGCGAGAGCTTCGCGCAGGCTTTACAGCAGAAGATTGAGCAGAAACGGGACGAGATCGAAAACTTATCTCAAACGCTCGGCGAGAAGCAGAGCGAGGTCTTGCCGCTGAGCGAAAAGCAGGGCGTAAGCTTCAGCAAGCACGCAATGCAGAGACTTTCCGAACGCGACATCGACATTAATTCGGGCGACACGCTCGAACGCCTTAACAAGGGCGTGGGGATAGCCGCCGACAAGGGAAGCGTTGAAACGCTGGTTCTTGTGGATAGAAACGCGTTTGTTGTGAGCGTAAAAAACAACAAGGTCATTACCACCATTCCCCAAGAGGAAATGATTGGTAATATTTTCACAAACATTGATTCGACCGTTATCGTATGAACACGCAAGCGTTAGGACGTGAACGGACCTTCGGGAATTCACAGCGGCTCTTCCGATTGAACAGCCGCGTAACGGTGAACAATGGGAGAGGTATTCTTACCTCTTAATTCTAAAAATTTTTACATCTAATATGGAGGTCATTTAATTATGGTTAAGTCACTTTTTACGGGTGTTACGGGTCTTAAGGCTCACCAGCAGAGAATGGATATGATAGGCAACAACATCGCAAACGTAAACACTACGGGCTATAAGACGGACGTTATGACGTTCGCGGACGTTTACTATCAGTCGAAGCGCACTCCCTCCGCGCCAACCGGAACTTTGGGCGGCATCAACCCGCGTCAGGTCGGCTACGGCGTTAAGGTAAGCTCGGTTGAGGCGAACCTCGCGCAGTCGGGCTACAACTATACCGACAGCAAGACCGATATCGCGCTCGACGGCAAGGGCTTCTTCCAGGTAATGGACGGAGCGGGTAACATTTTCTACACAAGAGCGGGTAATTTTAAGTTTGATTCCGCAGGCTATCTTGTAAACGCGGATGGTTATCACGTGCTTGGCGTTTCGGGTACAGCGGACGGCGTTGAGGGCAGCTCCGATATCATAAGAGCAATCATTCCCAACACCGGCAACAACGTTTCATCGCAGACCAAGAAAATCAACGGCACCAACGTTACCATTACCGTGTCCGCGCCGTCGGAATATACGGATATGTCCGTTGCGTTCCAGCAGGCAGACTTCCCTTATGCTACTTACAACAACAATCTGCTGACCATCTTCTTTGACAAAGAGGCACAGTATGATTCCAAGGACGCGTTCGATTCCGAGATACGCAAGGCGCTTACCGCCGGCGGCGTTAATCTGCCCGACGACGTTGAGATTTCTATGGATTTCGATCCCATTCCCTCTCAGGTTGAATCCGTTACGGCTAAGAATACGTATGATCAGGTGAGATTTTCGACCGAGAACGCCACCGCCCGCTTCCACATCTATAAAGAGGGCAGAACGGGTACGGATCACGCTTACATCGACTTCTCGACCAACGACAACACGAGAAACGATAACATTAAATTGATAAGAGGAACCGTGAACGGAAGCTCCAAGACCGGCGAAGTGCAGGTAATGTTCTCTCCGAACGGCGCTGCAACCGACCTGATAAACGACGGTACGACTAACATTGCCGCTGCCAAGGGCTGGAACATCGTAGTTTATGAGGATACGACCGCCGCAGATATCAATAAGGCGATAAACGACTATCTCGCGAAAGACGCTAACTCGGGTTATCCCAAGCTTACCTGCACGGGTATGCAAATTCCGTCCAACATCAAGAGAGCGGACGCTATCGCGGCGTTTACGGGCAGCACTCCCACAGACACCACTATTAAGGTAGAGGGCGGTACGGCTCCCGCGGCAGCCAATGCCAATAAAGAACTGTTCGGCGTGCCCTCCGATTCGTCGATCACCGGAAAGTTCGATTTCGGCGCAACGGTTCCCGGCGAATATGCCAACAAGTATAAAATACAGTTCGCCAAGAAGTCCGGTTACGACTGCACGTCCGTTTCTTGGGAAGATAACGTGTTGACTATCAACGTTTGCGCGAACACGACGATCTCCGATATCAACAAGGCTATCAAAGAAGCTTCGGGCGGCGATGAGAAGAAAGTTCTCAGGTTCTATGATATCACGGGTCTCGACTACGGCAAGCCCATCGTTTCAAGAGACGCGGAAGGCAGAATCGTTACCGAGTTCGGATTGGGTTACACGGCAAAGTATGACGGCACTGCTACGAAGTGGTATGATAAGAACGGGTTGGAAGTTGAGACAAATGCGGAAAAGGAGCAAATGGCTAAAGATCTGTTGGGCGCAACGGGAACTTTCGCTACGCTTTCCGGTATGGCGAGCACTAACGGCACGCTCCCCGCAACTTATCCCGAAAAGGTAACGGGCGGCGTAACCGGCGATGAAACGGTTTGGAACGTCGAAACGCGCAACAAGTTCTTCGGCGGCAATCCCGCGATGAACCCCGCGGACGGCGACGACTCGTTCTACACCAAAACGGCAAAGGCGCTTTCAACGTTCAACCTTACCAACGGACGTATCGGTTCGGAGCAGACGATGGACGAGTTTACGGATTATATGATCCAGTCGGACGGTCTTATCGTGGGTCTGCACCCCGTTTACGGCACAATGGTGCTCGGACGCGTCGACATCGCAACGTTCGATAACCCCAACGGTCTTGAAAAGGTCGGCGGCACGAACTTCCGCGCAACGGTGGCTTCGGGCGCGGCAAGCGTAAAGAGACCCGGCGAGGACGGCGCGGGCGCTATAGTTCCGAACGCTCTCGAAATGTCTAACGTAGACCTTGCGGACGAGTTTACGAATATGATCGCGACACAGCGCGGATATCAGGCAAACTCCCGTGTTGTAACCGTTTCCGATACTATGATAGAGGAACTTCTCAGCCTTAAGAGATAATAAGTATACAAACTAAATAATTTTCGGATCGCCGCAGAACGCGGAGTCTGCGGCGATTCGTTATTTATTTTTGTGATTTGGGTAATTACTATGATTTTATTGACTAAGCTTGACGGCACAGAGTTTATGCTTAACGAAAAAATTATCGAGACAATAAACGAAACGCCCGATACCGTCATAGTTCTTGAAAACGGGCACAGCTTTATAGTTCGCGAAAGTATGCGCGAGATACAAAATATTATTTTGGAAAATTTTAGGCGTCAGCGGCGAGCGCGGCTTAAACCCGCCCCCGATGAGCCTTTAACATAAAAATACCGAAAGCCTATCGTTTTACTATGCCAAGCGTCTCAGCGAAGCGGTGCGGAGCGTGCGGGTTTCGGGAAAATTTAATCTAACGATTATTAAACTATAAAGTGAGGGATAACTTTGAATTTATCACTAATTATCGGTTGGGTATTGTCGTTCGGGCTGGTTATTTTCGGTATCCTTTTTTCCGACGGCAAGATCATGCCCAAAAATATGATGGGCTTTATCGAGGTTCAGTCATTGGCTATCACCGTCGGCGGTACAATAGGATGTTTGGTGGCTTCTTTCCCGATGTCTTACCTGAAAGGTATCGGAAAGCGCCTCGGGATCGCCATTAAGCCCAAGAAGTACGACCCCAAAAAGTACATAGATCAAATAGTTGAATACGCTCAAGTCGCGCGTTCACGCGGTCTGCTCGCTTTGGAGGAAAGCGCCAACGCCTGTACCGATCCGTTTATGAAGTCCGCGCTGATGATGATTGTCGACGCGAACGATCCCGAAAAGGTTCGCGGAATGCTTGACGATACCATTATGTTTATGTGTGAGCGCCACGAGCAAGGACGCGCGTTCTTTGAAAAGGGCGTTACGATATTCCCCGCGTTCGGAATGCTCGGTACGTTGATAGGTCTTATCAATATGCTGTCGAACGTCGACCTTTCCAACCCTATGGGTCTTACAAAAGGTATGGCGACGGCGCTTATCACAACGTTCTACGGCTCGTTGTTCGCGAACGTCATCTTCGCGCCTATAGGAATGGCGCTAAAAAACACTCACGAAGAGGAGCTGCTCTGTATGCAGATAATCGAGGAGGGAGTGCTTGCCATAGCGGGCGGCTCCAACCCGAGATATATTCAAGAGAAGCTGGAGTTTATGCTGCCGAAGAGTCAGCACAGCGCCGAAAAGTAAGACGTTGTTTAGTTACAAAGAAGCGTCGTGTTTTTGGGCAATTTGTACAAAATTTACGAAAAAACGTTTCCAACACCAAAATGGTAAAAAAAGTATTTGCAATTTTGTGAGAAATGTGGTATAATTATTATCTAGGTAGACAGGGATAGTTATGTCTCGGAAAGGAGCGTGTCAAAATGGCGAAATTACCACCAAAAAAAGGCGGCGGAGACGTCGGTGACTGGCTGAATACTTATGCGGATATGGTAACGCTGCTGCTTACCTTCTTCGTTTTGCTGTTTGCTTGCTCTAATCTTGACGAAACAAAGCTGCAATACGTTTTTCAAGAGTTTAAATCACGCGGAAGATATGTGAACAATGTAGTAACAAATCAGGATCCGATGGCGGAAAACCAAGGCGGAACTACGGATAATAAGGATAATCTCGGCGGCGACGGTTCTATGCCGCAAAGCTTTGAGGAGCTTTATCAGTACCTTGCCGATTTTGTCGATGCCGAAAACCTTTCGGACGTTGTCGCTGTTGAACAAGGCGCGGCACATATTAAAATAAGATTTAACAGTTCGGTTATGTTTGAGGGTGACAGCTACTACCTTACCGATGAGGGCAGAGAAGTGCTGGACGGAATGATACCGCCAATCAAGGCGATTAGTTTCGCGATTGCGCGGAATACTGTTTCCGGACATACTTCCGTTGGTACCTCGAATATGAACGATTGGAGTCTTTCCGCAAACAGAGCAGTGAGCGTAGTGAATTACCTTGAAAGATACGAAACAATGGAATCCAGCAAGTATCGCGTTATGGGCTGCGGTCCGTACGAACCGGAGGACAGTAGCAACCCGGCAAGGAACAGACGCGTGGAAATGCTTCTGTTGAAAAACGAGCTTGATTTTACCGATATGAAGGTGATTCAGGATATATTGGAGCACGATTACAACATAGGTTCAAGCGTGTTTGATCCCGAAAATCAGCAGCAGGAGGATATTTCCAAGCTGCCGCCCGGCTCAGTTGATAAAATCGTGGCTACAATAAAGGATAAGTTCGATATCGGCGGCGCGGCGACCGTTGGAAAATACGGACCGGGAGCGGTAGACGGCACGAAGTTCATACCCACCGAGGACAGCGGCGGGGACACAAGCGGCGATACGGACGGCGGCAGCACGGATGACGGCGAAAGCGCCGCAGATGACGCTGAATCGTAAAAACGACAGGTAGGTGTATTTAGAGTGGCTGACGTATTAACACAGGCGCAGATCGATGAAATGCTAAAAAACGTCGCGATGGGCGCTGAGCCTGTGGTTACTCAAAAAGAGGAAACGAAAGTCAAGGAATATGATTTTCGTGCGCCGAAAAAATTTACAAAAGAGCAGATAAAAATTCTTGAGGGTATCTTTGAGAACTATGCGCGTTTGCTCTCCTCTTACCTTACGGGTAAGCTCAGGCTTTACAGCCGTGTTGCACTCGTTAATATAGAGGAGCAGAGATACAACGAGTTCAACAACGCCTTGCCCGATTATGTGGTCATGGGTATGGTGGATCTGGGAATAAAGAACGATGAGATAAGCGAAACGGACGTTATCGTTCAAGTGTCGAATACGATTACATATACGATGATTGACCGTCTGCTTGGCGGAAAAGGCGAATACAGCGACATCAACCGCGATTTCACCGAGATTGAGATTACAATAATGACGGATATTATGAAATCGTTTGCTGAGTTGATGAAAGAACCGTGGCTTACTCATATCGATCTTGAGCCGAGGCTTATAAGTATCGAGACCAATTCAAGAGTTGTTCAGACGATAGGACATGAGGACACGGTCATTATCGTTGCTCTCGAGGTGGAGATAAACAATCAAAAGTCGATCGTTTCGGTATGCATTCCCGCAATCAATCTTGATGAGATCATGGGAAAGTTCATTCCGAGATATTCCGGCACGCGCAGAAAAACCGACGCGAGCCGCGAACAGGAACGCCGCGACAGCATTATGGGCGGTATATGTACTACAGATTTGGTGGTGAAAGCGGTTCTCGGCGAGATAAACCTCGATATGTACGAGGTACTGACGCTTCAGGTAAACGACGTTATTCCGCTGAACACGAAGATAAGCGAGAATATTATGGTTAAGGTTGGAGAGCGTCCTTGGTGCGATGGAAAGCTGGGCACGTACAACAACAAAAAGGCAGTAATGATAGAAAATTTTATAGAGAATTGAGGTATATAGTCTGATGGCTAACGATGAGAACATAGAGTTCAGCTTATACGAGATTGACGCGGTCGGCGAGATACTGAATATAAGCATGGGCTCCGCTGCGACCGCTGTCTCGGAGTTGCTGAACGCTAAGGTTTGGATCACAACACCTAAGGTAAATGTTGTAAAAGTCGGAGATTTGAATTACGACAATCTGGAGCCTGCAATATGCGTAAAAATTGTGTATGTTGAGGGAATCACGGGTCTTAATATGATGGTTTTGAAGCAGAACGACGTTCAGCTTATCTTAAACCAACTCTTGGGCAACCCCTTGGTTATAGACCCCGACTTCCAGTTTGACGAGCTGAATATCAGCGCCGTGAGCGAGGTTATGAACCAGATGATGGGCGCGTCCGCGACGGCGCTGTCAGATCTTCTCGGATTGACGGTCGATATCTCCGTGCCGATGCCCTACATAATCGAAAGCGCAAGCTTCGGCGATCTGTGCGAAATGGACGCAAACGAGACAGTCGTTGCGGTAACGTTTAACCTTACGGTCGATGGCGTTATGGAAAGTGAATTTATGTCGGTAATGTCGTTGCCGCTCGCTAAAACGCTGTCGGGTAAGATGATAGAAAAATTCTCAGTTGACGAAGATGAGGACACTTCTTCTTCGGCGGCTTCCGCACCGACTGCTGCGGCTTCGTCGGCTTCGCCCGCTCCGTCGGCTCCCGCTGCCGCGCCTGCTGCTGCAGCACCTGCAGCTCAGGCACAGCCCGCGCCTCAGATGCCGATGGGCGGAGTTCCTCAAATGCCGATGGGCGGCGAAATGCCAATGCAGCAGCCGATGTATCAAATGCCGCCACAGGGTGCATACGGTTATCCCAATCAGTACGCGGCTTACGGCGCGTATCCGCCGCCTCCGCCGGTCAACGTTCAGAACGCGCAGCTTCACCAGTTCGACGCGATGGATTTCGGGATACCTACGGATCAAAAGGACAACCTGAAGCTATTGATGGGAGTGCCGCTTGAAATAAGCGTTGAGATAGGAACCGCAAAGCGCAAGGTAAAGGATATCCTTGAGTTTACGCAAGGTACTATAATCGAGCTTGAGCGTCAAGCGGGCGCGCCTGTTGACGTGGTGGTAAACGGAAACCTTATAGCGCGCGGAGACGTTGTGGTTATCGACGATAACTTCGCGGTAAGAATTACGGAAATAGTCAAGTCTAAGTTTATCGAAAGTCTTGACAAGGAATAAAGAGCCGCCGAAAGGCGGTTCACGCGCGGAAAAGCCGAATTTGACAGGCGATTCCGAAAACTGTAAACTTTTTAATTCATCAAGGAGAGAACACAATGGACAAGAAGATTTTATTGGTTGACGACGCGGCTTTTATGAGAATGCTTATCAAAGATACGCTCACTAAGAACGGTTATACGGGTATTCTTGAGGCGGCAGACGGCGCTATTGCATGCGATGTGTACGCAGCGGAAAAACCCGATCTCGTGATAATGGATATCACGATGCCGAATATGACGGGTATCGACGCGCTTAAGAAGATCAAAGAGGGCGATCCTATGGCGAAAGTCGTTATGTGTTCCGCAATGGGACAGGAAGCGATGGTTGTCGAGGCAATTAAGCTCGGCGCGTTGGACTTTATTGTTAAGCCTTTTAAGGCAGACAGAATTCTCCAGACTGTTAAAAAGGTGCTCGGCTGATTTAAAGTAATACACAGGCGGGGATTTTCCCGCCTTTTGGCGTTTTTGTTGAGGGTATTGGGAGGATTTGGCATTGCAGTATTTTCAAATGATTATGGCGCTGGTCGGGGTGCTGGCTCTGGTGTTCGTTGTGTTTTGGCTTATGAAGAAGCTGAACAAACGTATCAGCGTATCCGACGGCAAGAATATGAAGATACTTGAGCGCATTAATCTCGGTCCCGACAAAATGCTGCTTTTGGTGAGCGTTTGCGGAAAGTGCATGGTGCTTGGCGTGACTTCTCAGCACGCCGAGAAGATCTGCGACCTCGAGCAAACGGAGGAGGAGCTTACAGCCGCTAATGAGACCAACGGTGAAAACCCGTCATTTAAAGAGAGCTTGAAGATCGTTATGGAGAATATGAGGAAGAAAAAGTAACGGAGGTACAAACTTGATAAAGCGTTTGATTAAAGCGGATAAGAAGCTGCTTATAAAGTTTGCCGTTTCGCTTTTTCTGACTATTCTGTTTGCGTTTACCTTTGCGGGTCTGCGCTCTTACGCGGCGGGGGCGGATACTTCCGTGGCGGACGCTGCTCAAACGGAGGGCACTGGCGGAACGGGAACCGCGGACGTGAACAGTTCCGGGTATTTGGATAATCCCGCGCAGGGAGTAGGCGATACGCCCGGAGCGTCGGTGTTGCAGCAGGTCATTGGCGTGGACGCGTCCAAGCCGTTGGAGATCATCATTTTGATGACGCTTATTGCACTGCTGCCGTCGATGATGATAATGCTTACGTGCTTCGCGAGAATCGTTATCGTTTTGGGCTTTTTGAGGTCGGCTATGCAGACTCAAAATACGCCGCCGAATATGGTGCTAACCGGACTGGCGCTCTTTTTGACGATTTTCATTATGGCACCCGTTTTTCAGGAGATAAACGAGGTGGCATACCAACCCTACGCCAATGAGGAAATAACCACCGAAGAGGCGTTTGAGCGGGCTTCGGTGCCGCTGAAGAAGTTTATGCTGAAGCAGACTTCAAACGACGATTTGGAGTTTTTTGTGGAGCTTTCCAAAGCCGAGGTGCCCGAGGGCGGAATGACGGACGAGTACAAGGAAAATGAGCTGCCGTTCACGACCATCGTGCCGAGCTTTATGATCAGCGAACTTAAACGCGCGTTCCAGATGGGATTTATGATATTCTTGCCGTTCCTTATTATAGATATCGTTGTGGGTTCGACGCTGATGTCCATGGGTATGATGATGCTGCCGCCCGCGATGATCTCAATGCCGTTCAAGATACTTGTGTTTGTTTTGGCGGACGGCTGGAACCTGATGATAGGCTCGCTTGTGACGAGCTATAACTTGTAGCGGGGGTGAATTTGCTTGACACAAGACGTTGTAATGTCGATTTTCCGCGAAGCTATTATGCTGGCGTTCAAGCTGGCGCTGCCCGTGCTGTTGGTGGCTATGATAGTGGGTCTTGTGATCGCTATTTTGCAGGCAGCCACGCAAATTCACGAACAGACGATCTCTTTCGCGCCGAAAGCGGTCGCGGTGGGACTGACGCTGTTCTTTATGGCTCCGTGGATGACGAACGAGATAATTGATTTTATTAACTATATATTTGAGATGATGGCGGGAACGCCGATAACTTAGGGGTTGACGCCATGTCCGAGATATGGAACACGATAATAACCAACGTAATTGTTTACGTTATGGTTTTGGCGCGGACAACGGGTATTTTCACATTCAACCCGATTTTCGCGCGGCGCGGCGTGCCGAATTCCGTTAAAGCGGGAATGTCGCTGGCGCTGGCGCTTGTGATGACGGCGGCGGGCGGCTTTGAATATACGATGCCCGACGGGCTGTTCCCGTTTGTTTTTGACTTCGCCAAAGAACTGTTGGTGGGCGCGGTGCTGGGATTTCTTGTAAATCTTATGCTTCAGGTGTTCTCGATGGCGGGCGAGGTCGTGGATATGCAGCTCGGACTTTCGATGGCTAAAAGCTACGACCCGACGTTCGGCAACGCGGGACTTTCCACGCAGTTTTACAGTCTTTGGTTTATGCTGTATTTCTTCGCGGTGGGCGCACACAAGAGTTACATTCAGCTCTTCGCGCTGTCGTATGACAGCATTCCGCTGGGCTGGACGGGGCTTAATTTTAATATTTTTTCGATACTCGTGCACTACTTTGAAACGGTGCTGACGCTGGGGCTGAAGCTGGCTATGCCGATAATCGCCGCCTCGCTTATCACCGAGTTCTGCATAGGCGTGCTTATGAAAGCCGTGCCGACTATCCACGTATTTGTGCTGAACATTCAGCTGAAAATGCTGGTCGGGTTTACCGTTTTGGCGGCAAGCTGCGGCGTGGTCAGCGAGTTTATGGAAAAGATCATGGGTATTCTGTTTGAGAATTTGAACGGGATAGTAGAACAATTTGTTAATTGACAACGTGCAATTGTCAATGTATAATTGATAATGGACAATTGAGAATTTCGGTGCGCTTCGCGCGATTTGATTGTATGCAAATCGGTGCGTTTACGCCGCGAACGGTTTAGAGCAACGTTAGCTAATTGTCAACTGTCAATTGTACAATGTCAACTGTGATTGGGGGGAGAACGAATGGCGGGCGAGGATAAAACCGAAAAAGCCACCCCGAAAAAACGCCGGGATCAGCGTAAAGAGGGTAACGTTCTCCAATCCAAGGAGGTCGTGACCGCGGTGTCGGTTTTGGGTATCTTCACGATAGTGCGGATACTGGCGGGTTTTCTTATGAAGAACCTGTTGTCGTATACCGCGCGAGTTTATGAGCAGAGCGCTGTTTTTGAGGTCAGCGCGGATAATTTACCGCGGCTGCTCGTGGATATGATCACGGTGGTAGTTATCGTGGTGGGACCTGTTTGCGCGGCGGCTATGCTGCTTGGAATTATTCCGACGATAGCTCAGACGCGCGGACTTTTTACCATGAAAGCTATGAAGCCGAAATTTTCTCGGCTGAACCCTTTGGAGGGTGTAAAACGAATGTTCTCGATGCAGTCGCTGGCGGGTATCGTCAAGGGGCTTATCGAGGTCATTGCCATTGGCGTGCTGGTTTTTGACGAGATTCGCGACAGAATGCCGAGAATTCTTTCACTCATGGACGCGGGGCTTATGCAAGGTATCGCTTACGCGGCGCTTTCGATATACGATCTTGTTATGACTATCTGTATAGTTTTGGTGTTTGTTGCCGCAGCGGACTATTTGTTTCAGTGGTGGCAGTTCGAAAAGAAGATGAAGATGTCAAAGCAAGAGGTCAAGGACGAGTTCAAGCAAATGGAGGGAGACCCCCAAATCAAGAGCAAGATCAAACAGCGTCAGCAGGAAATGGCGCGTAATCGTATGATGCAAGAGGTTCCCACGGCGGATGTAGTCATTCGTAACCCTACGCACTATGCCGTGGCGCTCAGATACGACCAGGACAAAAACCGCGCTCCGCAAGTGATCGCCAAAGGCAAGGATTACTTGGCGTTAAAGATAGTGCAGATCGCGGAGGCTAACAATGTTTACTGTATGGAAAATCCGCCGCTTGCCAGAGCGCTCTACGCGCAAGTGGACTTGGGGCGCGAGATACCTTACGAGCTTTACGACGCGGTAGCCGAGGTGCTCACCGTTGTATATAAGGAAACTAACAAGACTATTCACGCTTAAAGCGTTTACTTTGCGTTTTTTAAATGCGAAAATATACAATTTGTAATTTCACATGAAAGGAAGTGGGAGCTTGGTTAAAAAGATACTCAGCAACTCAATGGTTCTGTTCATTATTTTCATAGTTCTTGCGATTATTATCCCGCTTCCCGTTCTGCTGCAGGATTTTTTGATAATGCTCAACATTGCGCTGTCGCTCATTATTTTGGTAATGACGATGTTTATTAAGAGCGCGCTGGAGTTTTCCGTTTTCCCGACGGTTTTGCTGATATCAACGGTATTTCGACTGTCGCTGAATATCTCGACGACTCGTTCCATTCTTTCGGGCGGCGGCGCGGGAAACATCAGCAACATAATTAAGGCGTTCGGAAGCTTCGTTATGGGCGGCGACGCTATTGTCGGCTTCCTGATATTCATTATCATTGTTTTGGTGAATTTTATCGTAATCACCAAGGGTTCGGAGCGTGTATCCGAGGTTGCGGCGCGTTTTACGCTCGACGCTATGCCCGGTAAGCAAATGGCTATCGACGCGGACTTGAACTCCGGGCTTATCAACGAGGAAGAAGCCAAGACGCGGCGTTCGAATATTCAGCGCGAAGCGGATTTCTACGGCTCTATGGACGGTGCTACGAAGTTCGTTAAGGGCGACGCAATCATGTCCATTATCACTACGCTCGTCAACCTTATCGGCGGCGTTATCATCGGTATGGTGCGCGGCGGCGGCGACTTCAGCACGGTGCTGAACACGTACTCGCTGGCTACCGTCGGCGACGGTCTCTGTTCGCAGATTCCCGCGCTGCTTATCTCCGTGGCAACGGGTATGATCGTTACACGCGCGGCGAGCGACGACAGCCTTATGAACGACATCAAGTCGCAGTTTACCGCGCAGCCGTTCGTGTTGCTTATCGCGGGCATTGTGACGCTTGTTATGATGTTTATTCCGGGTTTCCCGATACCCATAATGCTCATTCTGGGAGCGGGGCTTATCGCGGGCGCTATTCTGCTTGACAGAAACAAAAAGAAAATGGCGGAGCTGGAGATAGCTCAACGTGCCAAGGCGGAGCAAATGGAGCTTGAAAAACCCAAGACCGACAACGACTACTACCGCGATATCGACAACGTATTTAAGCTGCTGAACGTGGAGCCTATTGAAATGGAGTTCGGCTACTCGCTATTGCGGCTCGTCGACGAGAAAAGCGGCGGCAACTTCATAGACCGCGTGGTTATTTTCCGTAAGCAGTTCGCTATGGATATGGGTATGGTAATTCCGTCCGTGCGAATGACGGACAATCCCGAAATCAACCCGAATATGTACATCATTAAAATAAAGGGCGAGGAGGTCGCCAGCGGCGAAATACTCGTTGATCATTATCTCGCGCTCGACAGCGGCGACGTTACCGCGGAAATTGACGGTATCGACACCGTGGAGCCTGCGTTCGGTCTGCCCGCAAAGTGGATAAGCGAGGATAAAAAAATTATGGCGGACGTGGCGGGCTATACGCTCATCGACCCCGTTTCCGTTATGATAACTCACTGGAGCGAGATTATGAAGCGCTACGCGCACGAGCTGCTCTCGCGTCAGGACGTCAACACTATGGTGGAGAACGTTAAAAAGACCAATCCCATTGTGGTTGACGATCTTATACCGAAAGTAATTTCTATCGGATATTTACAGAAAGTATTGGCGAACCTGCTTAAAGAGGGCGTTCCGATACGCGATATGGAGACCATTCTCGAGACCCTGGGCGACCACACGAACGTACTCAAGGACATTGACATCGCGACAGAGTATGTTCGACAGTCGCTGAAGCGTACGATAACACACCGCTTCGCCGAGGCGAACTCTCTGCGGGTTATCACTCTGGATACGCAAATCGAGGACATGATAGTATCGGCGGTCAAGAAGAATGAGCAAGGCAGTTATCTCGCTATGGCGCCCGACCTCATTCAGAGCATAGTTGCCGCAACAAATGACGAAATAGATAAAATTAAGGACGTTATACCGAATGTAATAATTTTGACGTCGCCCGTTGTGCGTATTTACTTTAAAAAGCTCACCGAGCAGTTCATCTCGAACATCACGGTATTGTCCTACAGCGAGATAGACGCTTCGGCGCAGATACAGGCGATAGGCAATATTTCGCTTAATACCCGCACGATGGCAAGCTGATTGACAGAAAACTACATTTTATACACACCGTATTCCTTTTCGATGATTTTACAGATAGTAGAGAGGGGGCGCGTTTGATTTGGAAACCTTGACAGCTAATTACGCCGAGCAGATTGCTCTTTACAAGCAAAGCGGAGATATCGCTCTCCGCAACGATATCGTTCTTAAAAATATGGGTCTTGTGAAAGCCTGCGCGCTTTCTATGCGGAATATGTACGTGAAGTTCGGCGAGACCGACGACGTTATAAACGAGGGAGTTCTCGCGCTGATGGACGCGATAGAGACCTATAACGAGACCAAGGGCGCGAAGTTCGAGACCTACGCGCTGTTGAAAGTGCGCGGGGCTATTATCGACTACATACGGCGGCAGGATTGGATTCCTCGAAACGTCAGAAAATTCTCCAAAACCCTTGACAAAGCCAACAGTATATTGTATAATTTAAATGGGAGAGTGCCGACAACGGCGGAGCTTGCCGAGTACTTGAAAATAAGTGAGGATAAGCTGCTGAAAATGATGGCGGAATGTTCCCGAACGCTTACCTTGTCGTTTGAGGAGCTGCTTTACGAGGACAATATCAACGAACCGTCCGTTGACGCGCCATCCGACAGCGAACTTATCCGAGAAGAAACGCGAAAGGTCATTGCCGACGCGATAGGCGAACTCAAAGATAAAGAGCGGGAGGTCATCACGCTCTATTACTACAAGAATTTTAAATACTCGGACATCGCGAAGGCTCTCGGCGTTACCGAGGGGCGCGTGTGTCAGATACACTCAAAGGCGGTGCTGGCTCTAAAGGCTAAGCTGGAGCCGTACTTTAAAGGAGGTCTTGACTGATGAACAGAGGCTATTACTATGCCGCGAACGGTATGTTCTTAAATCAGCGAAAAATGGATTGTATCGGAAACAATTTGGCGAACGTTTCCACGGCGGGTTATAAGCGCGATACCGTCCTTACCAATACTTTTGACGAGCAGATGATTCTCGTTAAGCACCGCGAAGCGCTTTCGGGAACGTTTGCGCACCGTTATGTCGATACCTCTTACACCGACCTTAACCAAAGCAATTTCGAGTACTCCGACAGCCCGTTCGACGTGGCTATCGCGGGGGACGTTTATTTCAATGTGCGGACGAATTATCCCGGCGCGGACAGGGAAATTATGCTGACGCGCAACGGTCAGTGGGAGCTGGACGGCGAGGGATATCTCGTGCTCAACAATACCGGGCGCATACAAGGCGAGAACGGCGATATCTATATAGGCGATAAGGATTTCGTTATCGACGCGGACGGCACTATCTACCGCGACTACATAGGCGGCGAGGTCATAGACAGACTGCGGCTTTCCTACGTAAACCCCGAAGCGGACGTTACGAAGTTCGGCGCGAATATGTTCACCGAGGTGCAGGAGTCCGAGCCGCCCGCCGATTTGCAGTATGACGTTATTCAATACGCGACCGAGCGTTCCAACGTGGATTGGAACTACGAGCTGAATATGCTGCTTGAAGCAAACAGGCTCTATGAAGCGAACAGCACAATGCTTAAGATGTGCGACCAGCTAAATCAAGGCGCGACGGGTCTTTGCAAGAAAGTTTGAGGTTAGCTTATGAATATATCGTTTCACACCGGAAAATCGGCGATGATTGCGCAGGGCAAGGCGCTGGATATCTACGGAAACAACATCGCGAACGTCAACACCGTGGGTTATCAGACCATTCGCCCCGATTTCGCGGACTGTATTTACGAGACCTACCGCGCGCCCGAGGGCGATTGGCAGACGGGTCACGGCACCTATATTCAGAAAACCGACCTGATGTTTTCGGAATCGTTTTTTGAGGAGACTGACCGTCCGCAAGATATGGCTATCGCGGGCGAGGGCTTTTTCGCGGTTCAAGACCGCTACGGGAACGTCAATTACACGCGCGATGGAAAGTTCGGCATTACTCAGCTTGACGGCACTTGGTATTTGGTGTCCTCTCAGGGCGAGTACGTTCTCGATTATGACGGAGAACGCATTGCCGTACCGTTTGAGGAGAGTTCCAGAGGCGATATTCTGGCGGGGCTGAACTGGAACGATGTCAGCGGACGTATCGGCGTGTTCACGTCGAACGACGAGCAGTTGGGCAGGATACGCTACAATTACTACGGAGACACGACAGCCGACGCTCCCGCGAGGAACGCGAACGCCGTTAAAAATGTAACTCCCTCTCAAGAGGAGCCGACGAGAAGCGCTAGACTGACCACCAACGACGGCTATTTCGCCGTTAAAGACAGAGACGGCAAGATAAGCTACACCCGCGACGAACAGCTCTCCATTCAGCAAAAGGACGGGAAGTGGTATCTCGGCTCTACCTCGGGCGACTTCATTTTGAGCGAAAACAATAATTTGATTGAGGTAGATTTCGGCGGTTGGGAACAGAACGGCAACTACTACGTTTCCGACTGGAACGCCGTGGCGGACAGAGTAGGCGTTTTCACGTTTGAACCGGGACAGCTCGTTTCCGACGACAATACGCGTTATGATATCGCGGCGACCGCGGCCAGGGGCGTAGCAAAGACAACGGACGCCGCGACGCTTTCCGATATCGTGCTCGGCGACAACGAGGCGCTTTTTGCGGTTCAGGACGCGGACGGCAACGTAAGATACACTCAGAACGCCGCGTTCGATATTATGCAGGACGACACGGGCGCGTGGTATCTTTCCACGACGCAGGGCGAATACGTGCTCGACTACAACGGTCAGCGGATACAGGTTTCCGACGCGCAGCTTACGGGCAATGTCGATTGGCCCGAAGTTCATGAGTTGGTGGGCGTGTTTGAGTTCCCCAATCCGTTCGGACTTGAAGCGGGCGGCTCCAACCGATATGTCGCTACAGACAGAAGCGGTGACGCCGTTGCGTGCCGCAGACTTGACGCGGCTTCCGGAGAGTGGGTCTCCACGATGGACAAGGTGCCCTATGCGCTTATACACTCGAATGTGGAGCTTTCCGATCAAATGGTGAAGCTTATTGAGACGCAGAGAGCTTATCAGCTAAGTTCACGCGTAGTTACCACTTCGGACGAATTGGCACGTATTTCCAACAATTTACGTTGATTGTTTTATCAACAATGTGAGGCGATTTGATTATGTATAAAAATTATGAAGATTTATCTCCGATCGCAATCGACGCTCTTCAGGAGATAGGAAATATCGGTTCGGGAAACGCGGCTTCGTCGCTTTCCGCTATGCTTTCAAAATCAGTTTCAATGCACGTTCCCAAGATAAAGGTGCTGGATTATCAGGCGGTCATCGATGAAATGGGAGGTCCCGAAAAAGTCATCACGGCTATTCTCGTTTCGTTTAAGGGCGATATTAAGGGAATGATGATGTTTCTGCTGGAGGACGCGTTTGCACAGATCGTTGTAAATACGTTTATGGGTAAGAAGCACGTCAACGTCATAAAAATGGACGAGGCGGATTCCTCGGCTGTCAAGGAAATGGGCAACATTATGGCGGGCGCGTATTTAAGCGCACTGGCGGCTATGGCGGAATTTACGGTGGCTATGGATCCGCCCTCAATGACCGTGGATATGATGGGCGCGCTTATGAGCGCTCCGATGACTACGCTTCATGACGTCGGCGACAAGGTGCTGTTTATCGACGACGGCTTTGCTATCGACAATGTGAACATTGACGCTAATATTATACTGGTTCCCGAAATGGAATCCCTGGACATTTTAATGAGGAAGCTCGGTGTAAACTGATGAACATAACGATTGGTATTGGTGATTTAAAGGTTTGTAAAGCTCCCGACGTTCTGGTGACCTATGCGCTCGGTTCTTGCGTGGGAGTGTGTTTGCTTGACTCGGCTGTCGGAGTGGGCGGACTTTCGCATATAATGCTGCCCGAAAGCAACACGGGTATGAACACGTCAACGCCCATGCGCTTTGCGGATACGGCGCTTCCTATGCTTATTCAGCAGATGGAGCGTTTGGGCGCTTCAAAGTCGCGTATGAAAGCCAAGATTGCGGGCGGGGCTACTATGTTCGCGACCGCTTCCGATAAGTTCAACATTGGTGAACGCAATATCGCGGCAGTGAAAAAATTTCTGAACGACAACCGTATCCCGATAATCGCTCAAGATATCGGTCTGAATTACGGGCGCACGCAGTTTTTTTATCCACAGACGGGCATTATGGAAATTCGTGCGGCGGCTAAGGGTAACAAGCTATTCTGAAACCGTTAAATTTGATAAATATAATAAACTCTCCGTATATTTCGGGGAGTTTCGGTTTGTAGGAAAAGTTCTTTATCACGTTTAATTGTAAACTTTACGCGCCCATTGCGAGAGGAAACACTTCATACAACTCTCTTTTGCTGAATTTGAGTTATTGCGTTGCCGGTATCGAGGGGACAACCCTTCGGGAAAGGGGAGAGGGGGGCAGTCTACCTTT